>JAZUCP010000274.1:0-5704 GCA_045639165.1 Acetatifactor sp.
AGGCTTTGTATCCGTATCTCTGGGATGGATCATACTCAGTTTTTTCGGTGCTCTGCCTTTTGTATTCAGCGGAGAGATTCCCAGCCTGACAGATGCTCTTTTTGAAACCATCTCCGGCTTTACCACAACCGGTGCCAGCATATTATCGGATGTGGAAGCACTTTCTCACGCCAACTTATTCTGGCGAAGCTTTACCCATTGGGTTGGAGGTATGGGTGTATTTGTCTTTGTCATGGCAATTCTTCCTATGATGGGAGGCACCTCTATGAATCTAATGAAAGCAGAAAGCCCAGGTCCGGATGTGGGTAAATTTGTCCCCCGAGTAAAGGATACAGCATTGATTCTTTACAAAATTTATCTTGTACTGACTGTAGCAGAGACCATTATCCTGCTCTTCTGTGGCATGAACCTCTTTGAGTCGCTTACCATTACCTTCGGCTCCGTAGGTACCGGTGGCTTTGGTATCAGAAATGACTCCATGGCAAGTTACTCTGCTGCTGCTCAAAATGTAGTAACTATTTTTATGATCCTAAGCGGTATTAATTATTCCGTTTACTTTTGTCTGCTAATGAAGGATATTAAAGGTATTTTCCGCATTGAAGAAGTCCGGGTATATTTCTTGCTGATATTAGGGGCTGCCGGAATTATTTGTTTGGATACGTTTCAGCATTTTGACGGTAATCTGGAAGCCACCCTGCGTCACGCTTTTTTCCAGGTTGCAACCATTATCACCACCACAGGATATGCTACCTGTGATTTTGATCTGTGGCCCCAGCTATCAAAAATGGTACTCCTGACCCTGATGTTTATAGGTGCTTGTGCCGGAAGCACTGCCGGTGGTATTAAGATTTCCCGTATTATCCTTTGGTTTAAAACGATCAAAAAAGAACTCTCTATCTTAAGTCATCCAAGACTAATTAAAAAAATAAAGGTAGACGGACGCTCCGTTTCCCACGAAGTCATTCGGTCTACCAATGTTTATATTGTATTATATTTTATTGTATTTTTTATATCCTTGCTTTTGATCAGTTTGGATAATTTTGATTTTACCACTAATTTTACAGCAGTAGCCGCAACCCTCAACAATATCGGACCCGGACTTGGAATGGTTGGCCCCACACAGAATTTCTCCATCTACTCCACCCTCTCCAAATATGTATTGATGTTTGACATGCTTGCCGGAAGATTGGAGCTCTTCCCTATGTTGATCCTCTTCCATCCTTCCTGTTGGAAAAAATACTAATACAATGTCTTTAGAACATTCTGAATCTGAATTCGCTTACGGATCATCAGACTCAGAATGTTTTTTACTTCTGCATCACTTTTTCTGGAAATATTCTGACGAAGTCCCAGAAACTGCCTTGCAAAACACTCCAGCCCCAGCTTATCCGCTGTCATAGACATCCTGCGGCAGGCCATCATGGCACTTTCCCAACGTTTCCCATTCACTGCCTGTCCCAAACGCATGAAATCATATCCGTTGATAAACTTCTTCAGCTCCTCCAGATAATCCTCATTATAATTCTCCAGACCGGTTTCAATATTGATTCCGCAGGTTTTCAAGGGCAGCAGCTTATCTGATCGAAAAAGAATCTGGTCCCCGCTATGCAATGCCTGCAATTGCTCTCCCATGATTTCTTTCATCATCACAAAAGCTTCCTCCCCTGTACAATGACCGGAATAGAACACCGTATCCTTCATGGTACGAAGAATCTGAGCCGTACTACATACAAGCTCCTTATCTTCTTTCGTAAGAGCTTCGTTTTTCTTCATATGAAATCCAGTAATCACAACATCCGGCGATCCATGAAACAGCTCCTGATACTTCTCCAGAATATTCACAATACCATTGTGTGCACATCCGCTGATCAAAATACTCTTTCCATCTTCACGAATCACCAAAGATTGTTCATGATCAAAAATATCCTGCTGATATTCTCCATCCACACAGATCTTGAGACTTTCATTGCCCTTGGGCCACAGTTTCCGGCCTTCTACACCGGAAAATAAAGATATCTGCTCTCCAAGGGTTTCCCATTCCTTGGTGTATTTGATCTGGGGAAGGGAAAAAATCCTTTCATCCAGACCAATATAACGAGCTCCGGAAGCCTTCATACTATAATACGCTTTTACAGCTGTGGGCCGCATATAAATAGTGACTTGGGGATTAATCTTCACAAACTCCAGAATGCCGCCCGCATGATCATAATGACCATGACTGAGTACCAACATATCCACCTGAGATAAATCCACACCAAGAAGCTGTGCATTCTCAATAAAAGTTCCACCAGCTCCCGTATCCATCAATATCTTATGCTTATTTGTTTCTATATAGATGCTCAATCCATGCTCACAGGCACAGCCGGATGCACCTTTCGTATTTTCAACCAATGTTATCAGCTTCATCTTACTAAATCAGCACCCTTCTGTCACATACTCATTTGAATTTTACAGCATATGCTCACGTAAATACTCTGCACTGTAAGGACTTAAATAAGACGGGGCAATATCAAAAATTGTCTTGCAGCCGGTCATGCCTTCTTTCTTCATTCTAAAGGCAGCTCTTGCGCATGCTGCAATCACAGATGCAGTAAATTCCGGATTAGAATCCAGCTTCAGACTATATTCAATAATGTGACTATTTTCCTCGTTCCAGCCGGTCTTTCCGCTTCTGATGACGAAACCGCCATGAGGAATGCCGCTGTGTTTCTCCTGAAGTTCCTGCTCCGTAATAAAGTTTACCGTCGTATCGTAATCTGCAAAATAATTAGGCATAGTTACGATATCCTTTTCAATCTGTGCCAGATCCGCGCCTTCTTTCGCCACCACATAACACTCTCTGGTATGCTTCTGACGTGTGGTCAACTCCGGATTTTCTCCGTTTCTTACAGTCGCTAATGCAGCTTCCACTGGAACGGTATACTGCTTTGCGTTGGCTACACCTTCTACTCTACGGATGGCGTCAGAATGGCCCTGACTCACACCCTTTCCCCAGAAAGTATAATCATTGCCTACGGGCAGAATTGCATTGGCATACAGTCTGTTCAAGGAGAACATTCCAGGGTCCCATCCACAGGAAATCACTGCAATATTTCCCCCTTCCTTCGCCGCACTGTCAGCCGCCGCAAAATGCTGGGGAATCTTTGCATGAGTATCAAAGCTGTCAACAACAGTAAAATACTTTGCATATTCCGGGGTCTGCTTCGGCAGATCTGTAGCACTACCGCCACAAAGGATCATTACATCAATCTCATCCTTCATCTTCACTGCATCATCTACAGAATAAACCTTTACGCCTTCTGTCAGAATCTTTACGTTTGCAGGATCTCTTCTGGTAAATACCGCCACCAGCTCCATATCCTGGCTCTGCTTGATTGCACATTCAATCCCCTTTCCCAGATTTCCATAACCTAAAATACCAATTCTAATTTTCATAATCTCCTCTTTTCTGCGATTTTATCGCCAAATATTATTTATCACTTTAATCAATTCGGTTTTCAATTTTTCCAATACCTTCGATCTCACAGACAACCACATCTCCCTTCTGCAAGAAACAAGGGGGCTTCATACCCATACCTACACCTGCTGGTGTACCTGTTGCAATGATGGTTGCCGCCTGTAAAGTCATCCCCTGAGAAAGCTCTGAAATAGCCCCAGCCACCGTTTGAATCATGTACTTCGTATTGCTGTTCTGTCGAAGCTGCCCGTTCACATAGCTTTTAATATCCAGATTTTGTACATCCTCAATCTCGTCTGCGGTCACAATACATGGTCCCATAGGTGTGAACCCATCCAGACTCTTTCCCACATACCACTGTTTATGTCTGGTTTGCAGATTTCTTGCACTGACATCATTGATCACAGTATATCCAAATACCGCATCCAATGCATCTTCTTTTCCTATATTTTTCACATCTTTGCTAAGGATCACCCCAAGCTCCGATTCGTAATCCAGACTGTCTACCAATCCTTCATAAGAAGGAATATCCTCCTTAGGACCGGTCGCTCTGTTTACACGCTTTGAAAAATAAATGGTATAGGGTCTCTCGCCGCCGAAAGCTTCCTGTGAATACATACCGGCTTCTTTTGCATGCTCATCATAATTAATTCCCAGACAGATCACATCCTGCTTCGGACGGACAATGGGAGCTAAAAGTTGTAGTTCCTCTATATTGTATGCTTTTTCATTGATTCCTACTTGTGCCATTTCATAAAGTGCCTGTTTTTGTTCCTTGCTCATATGACAGATCAGATCGTTCATATCCGCAAAGCTCATGCCCAGATCCTTTAATAAATATGCAGTCGTTCCGTCTCCAAAACCCACTAAAATCTCTTCATAATCATTGATTAATGCTGAATAAAGTTTCATAATATGCATCCTCCTGACTTTTCCGCATTTTTCTTAGATTATATTACACTATATCATTGCATTTTTCAACGTAAAGTGTTATATTATGCAAGTATATTGATTAAAAATACATATAGGAGGCAAATCATGAAAAAATTAATTGCTCTGGGATTATCCCTCGTAATGGCAGCTTCTGTTTTTGTTGGCTGTGGCGCTGAACAAACAGCTAAAACTGCTAAAGTTATTGAAATCGAATTAACTCAGGAAGAATATGCATTCGGTGTTGATAAGACTCAGCCTGAGCTGCTTGAAAAGACCAATGCTTTCATCGCTGAAATCAAAGCAAACGGCACATTTGAAGAAATCTGCGATCGTTACTTCAGTGATGGTACACCTGTAAAGGTTACTTCTGCAGCACTTGACGAAAGCAAGGATCAGCTGGTTGTAGCTACCAACGCAGCATTTGAACCATTCGAATATACCGAAGGCGACAGCTACTTAGGTATCGATATGGAAATCGCTGCATTACTTGCTGAGTACTTAGGAAAAGAACTGGTTATCCAGAACATGGATTTCGATGCAGTATGCTTATCCGTTGGTCAGCAGAAATGTGACATCGCTATGGCAGGTCTTACCGTAAATGAAGAACGTAAGGAATATGTAACCTTTACAGATTCTTACTACAGTGCTTCTCAGAAGCTGATCGTTCCTTCAAACAATACTGAATTTGACAAATGTACTGACGCTGCTTCTGTTGAAGCAATCTTAAACAAAAAAGATAAGTCTACCAAAGTTGGTGTTCAGAACGGTACCACTGGTCAGTTCTATAGCGAAGGTGATGCTGATTGGGGATTTGCAGGTCTTCCTGTAGAAACCGTTGGTTACAAGAACGGTTCTTTGGCAGTACAGGATTTATTAAATGGTAACATCCAGTACGTAATCATTGACGCTGCTCCTGCTGCTTGCATCACAGAAGCAATCAACGCAATGCAATAAGAAAAAGAGGTTTTCATGGGTAATTTTGGAATTTATATGGCATCCGGTGCCTTTGGTAAAAAAGTGAATAAATTCCTTGAGATTTTTATTGATCAAAACGGATATGTAAAAGTTTTGGAAGGTCTGAAAAATACCCTGATCATTGCTGTTTTAGGCTTGATCATTGGTATTTTGATCGGTACTGTGATTGCAGCAGTCAGAGTCATTCCTAAATACAATACGCTTCCAAAAGTGTTAAACAGTATTTGCAGCTTTTATGTGGGAATGTTCCGCGGAACTCCTATCGTGGTACAGTTGCTGGTATTTTACTATGTACTTCTGCCCCTGATGGGCATCCGCATCTCCGGTCTGCAGGTATCC
>JAZUCP010000275.1:0-6168 GCA_045639165.1 Acetatifactor sp.
AGTCATATCCTTGCACCTCCGTTTCACTGATAAAGATTTCTTCTAAAGACAAAGGCAGTCTTTCGTAAAAGACGGGCTGTAATGCAGACATGAATTCGTCCATATCATGACTGCTGCCTCTCATGGTAAAGGTCAGAAGAGAACCCCTGCGTTCTTCTTTTAAGGTGACGAACTTATTTTTAATCATTTCGATATGGGATTCGTCACGGAATACGCATTGCAACTTAAAAATTCCCAATTTCATATCTTCCAGGTCTTGTGTAAAGAGGATACCACCTTTGTGTAAAAGACCTACATGCTCACAGATATCTTCAAGCTCGCGAAGATTGTGAGACGCAATGATAGGCGTCAAGCCACGGACTTCAATTTGCTTGATAAAAAGGCTCTTTACCGCCTGGCGGATTACCGGATCAAGTCCGTCAAAGGTTTCGTCGCAGAGCAGGTATTTGCATCCGGAACAAACCCCTAATAAAACGGATAATTGCTTCTTCATACCTTTGGAGAAGGTGTTGATACGACGATCCTTCTGGAGTTTTAATACATCCAGCAGGTTTAAAAATCTGGTTTCGTCAAAATCCGGATAGAAGGAGCGGTAATAGTTTACCATATCCATAGGCGTTCCGTTGGGGAAGAAATATTGGTCGTCGGAGATGTAAAATATTTTGTTTTTTGCAGCCAGATTTTCAAAAACAGATTCCCCATCCACAAAGATGTCACCCTGGTCTGCTTTTAAGATGCCGCAGAGTGTACGAAGCAGTGTACTTTTACCTGCTCCATTGGTTCCGATCAGTCCGAAGACATGGCCTTCTGATATGGTTGCTGATACATTATCCAAAGCCAGCAGTGTGCCAAAACTTTTGCTGATGTTTTTGATCTCAATCATGTCAAATCCTCCTTTCCATATACAGAATCAATCATGGATAATAGTTCCCCACGTGGGATACCGGCTTCCTTTGCCTGGTATAAGAGTTCGTTGAAATTCTGCTTAAAGAGCTTAAAATGTCCGGCCTGCCATTCGCTTTTGTCGGTCACATAATTGCCCCTGCCTATGATTGTGTAAATATAACCCTCCTGTTCCAGTTGAGTATAGGCTCTTTGGATGGTATTGGGATTTACAGACAGGTCCATGGCAAGAGAGCGTACACTGGGTAATTTACTGTTGGGCTCCAAAACGCCGCAGATAATCAGATGCTCCAGCTTTTCAACCACTTGTTCATAGATGGGTCGCTTGTCGCGATAATCTAATACGATCATATCTACCTCTTTTCATAGAAAAATGGTTTGGTTTGTGGTAATATAATATTGTAGCGTGTATTAAGAAGATTAATACACTGTATATACTAAACATAATATATGATTGGAAAAATGTCAAGATTACGATTTTGTTACATTTCTTAAAAAATACTAAAAATTGAATTATGGTATCGTAAGCTTGCTCAAGATGTGTTAATATATCATATATTGTATTTATTCATTGTAGATTAGATTGAAATAGAGGAAAAGATGAGTGCATTTGTAAGCTTTGAAAATGTAAAAAAAATATATAAAACAGGTGAAATTGAGATTCCTGCACTGACGAATGTGAATTTTGAGGTGGAAAAAGGGGAGTTCTGCGTGATCGTGGGAGCTTCCGGTGCGGGAAAAACAACCATATTAAATATTTTGGGCGGAATGGATACCCTTACGGAAGGTAAGGTCTTTTTGGATGAGAATGAAATATCCGCTTATAATACCAGACAGCTTACCACCTACAGAAGACATGATGTGGGATTTGTATTTCAGTTTTATAATCTGGTGCAGAATTTAACTGCCTTGGAAAATGTGGAATTGGCGGCTCAGATCTGTAAAGATCCCCTGGATGCAAGGACCGTTTTGACGGAAGTTGGCTTGGAGCATCGTCTGGCTAATTTCCCGGCACAGCTTTCCGGTGGAGAGCAGCAGAGGGTGGCCATTGCCAGAGCTTTGGCGAAGAATCCGAAGCTTTTATTATGTGATGAACCAACAGGTGCCTTGGATTATAATACGGGAAAAGCGGTATTGAAACTTTTGCAGGATACTTGTCGGGAAAAAGGAAAGACGGTTATCGTGATCACCCATAATCAGGCGTTGACTGCCATGGCGGACCGGATTATAGAAGTCAGAAGCGGCACGATCCAAAGTATGCGTAAGAATGATAAGATTGTAGATATAGCAGATATAGAATGGTAAGAGGTAACAGATTTGGGTTCAGTGATGTTAAAGACCACTTTAAGAGAAATACGACAGAGTTTAGGTCGTTATATTGCAATTCTTGCCATTGTGGGGCTTGGAGTGGGGTGTTTTGCAGGACTGAAAGCAACCAAGCCTGCTATGGTGCGGACAGTGGAAGGTTATCTGAATGAGTTGGATTTTTATGATTTCAAATTGATGTCCACCCTTGGTTTTGATGATCAGGACATTGAAACCTTTCAGGCGCAAAAAGAGGTGGAAACCGCTGTGGGAAGCTATTCCTTCGATATCTTATGTCAAAGTTCTGTGAATGAGAATTCTTTTGTAATGCGTACACATAGTATTACGGAGGATGTTAATACCTTATATATGATAGCAGGACGAATGCCGGAAAAGGGGTTCGAATGTGTGGTGGATTCCACCATATTTTCTGAGGACAGTATCGGACAGAAATTAATATTGTCGCAGGAGAATCATGAAGAAGATATTGAGAATTTTAACTGGAAAGAATTCACCATTGTAGGCGTGGTGCAGTCACCATTATATATTCAATTTGAGCGAGGCAATACCTCTTTGGGAAATGGTCAGGTCACGGGATTTGCTTATCTGCTCCCGGAGGCCTATGACAGTGCCGCTTATACGGAAGTGTATATCAAATTTGACGATGATTTTCCACTTCATAGTGATGCATATAATGATTTTATAGCAGATAAAGAGGAAGACTGGGAGCTGATTTTAAAGGAAGCCGCTGATCGAAGAGCGGAAGATATCCGGGAAGAGGCTTATGAAAAGCTGGAAGAAGCAAGGTCTGATTTAGAACGCGAAAAGATCAAAGCACAGAAGGAACTGGATGATGCAAAGCAGCAGATAGAGGATGGTAGGAAGCAGATCGAAGATGGCAAGGAACAGATCCGAGCCGGTTGGGAAGAATTGACGGACCAGGAAAAGCTGCTGGTAAAAGGGGAAAAAGAATTAAACGATAATGAAAATTTACTGCTTTCCAAAGAAACAGAGTTGAATGCCGGAATCCTTACCTGGCAGGAAAACAGCCAGAAGCTTCTGGATGGTAAAAGTCAGCTTAGGGCTGCGGAGTCTGAGATTTCCTCCAAGGAAGGTCAGTTGGTTATGTACGAGCAGATGATGGGGTTGCTGGGTACATTGATCACAAATATGGAAGACTCGGTGGAGAAGGAAGAAGCCTCCATTGCACTGAACGAAGCGCAAGTGACGGAAAAAGAAAAAGCATTGCTTCTTTATGAGGAACAGATGAAGAATCTGTATGGAGAAGAATTACCTCAGGAAATTTCTACTCAGATTGCAAATGAGAATCGGGAAATCGCTGCTGAGAAGAATGAAATTGCGCAGCGTAAGCAGGCTGTGGTAGGGGAAAAGCTTCTTTTAGAACAGCTTCGAAAAGAATATAATGAATACAATAAGCAGATAGAAGACGGACGTGTCCAGCTGAATGATGCAAAGCTTCAGGTGCTGAATGGCTGGGCGGAATTGGACAAAGGCGAACAGGAACTGAATAAGGCCTGGGCGGATATTGTCAGTGGACGTGCGCAGATTGATGCAGGAAAGACGCAGATCGCGGAAGGAAAACGAGAGATTGCCGAGGGTAAGATCCAAATATCCGACGCCAAGAAGGAATTGCAGAAAAATGAAGATCTTCTTGTGGATAAGGAAAAAGAGCTTCTGGAAGGAGAAAAAGAATACGAAGAGGGTCTTTTAGAATTCGAGGAGAAGATGGCGGAAGCTGAAAAAGAGCTTTTGGATGCACAGAGAAAGGTGGATGAGATCAATGATCCGGATACTTATGTGCTTGACCGTAATACAAATGTAGGATATGTATGTTTTGAAAGTGACAGTAATATTGTAAATGATGTGGCAAAGGTATTCCCTGTATTCTTCTTTATGGTAGCGGCATTGGTTTGTATGACCACAATGAGCCGTATGATTGAAGAGCAGCGTACGCAGATCGGTGTTTTAAAAGGTCTGGGATACAGCGAATGGGTCATTATGGCCAAGTATCTGGTATACAGTGGAAGTGCTGCATTGATTGGTTGTATTCTGGGATTTTTCTTGTTTACATTTTTGTTCCCGACCATCATTTGGTTTTGTTATGGCATGATGTATGACGTGGTACCAACCACCTATTATTTTGATCCGGGAATGTTGATCATCGGTGTTATTGTCAGCCTTTTGTGTTCTGTAGGCACAACCTGGTATTGTTGCAGGAACGAATTAAAGGAAGTGGCGGCTCAGTTAATGAGACCTAAGACGCCGGAAGCAGGCAAACGTATTTTCCTGGAAAAGATCGAGTTTATTTGGAAGCGTTTAAAGTTTTTACAGAAAGTATCCATTCGAAATGTTTTCCGATACAAGAGACGTTTCTTTATGATGATCATCGGTATCAGTGGATGTACTGCGCTGATCATAGCCGGATTAGGAATCAATGATTCTATTAAAGGGATTGTGGATAAGCAGTACAAGGAAATCATGAAGTACGATATGAGTGTTACTTTTTCAGATGAAATTACAGAAGAGGTATTAGCAGAGTTTGAAAAGGTTACGGATGATAAGATTTTATCTTATACGAAAGTAATGGAAAGTGCACTGGATCTGAAAATCGATGGTATCACTAAATCCATGAATCTGGTTGTCTTTGAGGACACCGGATCTGTTGCAGAATATATGGATATTCATACAACGAAGAATAAGAAGTTGCCTTTCCCTGTTACCGGGCAGGCAATTATCTCTCATAAGATTGCGGACACCTATCGGATTGCTGTAGGGGACAGTATTACTTTGGCTGATAAATCCCAGAAGGAAATGACTGTGGTAGTCAGTGGAATCAATGAGAACTTTGTTATGAATTATGCGTTTATGAACGCAGATACTTATGAGCAGGCCTTGAAGGATCCGATAAAATATAGGACCTTGTATGTAAATGTGCCGGAAGATAAGATGTCAGAGATCCATCAGTTATCTGCTGAGATCATGGAAATATACGAGGTTGCCGCGGTATCCATCAATCAGGATTCCATTGACCGCTTGAATATTATGCTCAGCAGTTTGGATTATATTGTAGGTCTGATCATTCTGTGTGCGGCTGCACTGGCATTTATTGTGTTGTATAATCTGACCAATATCAATATTACGGAAAGAGTCCGAGAGATTGCCACCATTAAGGTGTTGGGATTCTATAAAAAGGAAACCTGTACTTATGTATTCAGAGAAAATATGATGCTTACCGTGATCGGCGGTTTATTTGGATTAATAATGGGTAAGTTTTTCCATGCCTTTGTAATGAGCTGCATCAGGGTGGATATGGTTTCTTTTGAAACAAGGATTACACCCCTGAGTTATTTGCTGGCTTTTATATTGACCTATTTGTTTGCATCGTTTGTAAATTTGGTGATGCATAAAAAAATTGAAAGGATCAGTATGACGGAATCCTTAAAATCAGTGGATTAGGCGAGGAGTTTTTTTATGAGAAAAATTGCAAATATATTGTTGATCTTTGCAGCATTGGCTGCCGGAGTGTTAGTTCAGGTGATGGGAGCATTGACTGTAATTATTCCGGCAGTAGTGATCTTGAAAAGACCGGAAGTGCCTATGGGATTAACCGTGTTTATTACTCATGTATTTTTGTTACTTTGCTTTGGCGCATGGTATTGCTTTGCCTGCTGTCAGGAATGTAATGCCTTGTGTACACTGAAGTATACTTTGAGAGGAAAGAATATATTGATTATTCTATTGTTAGCAGTTGGCGGTTGCTTTTTGACTAATTTCCTCATGCCAATAGCCAGTATGGTGATACCGGAAAACATTATTCAAGCCTATATGGAGCTGATGGAAGCGGCGGGCTTTGGAGAGAGCATTTTGCCAACCATAGCGGCAGTGGCCATAGCCCCCTTTGGAGAGGAGTTACTTTTTCGAGGAGTTGTGTATCATTAT
>JAZUCP010000276.1:0-2029 GCA_045639165.1 Acetatifactor sp.
ACAATGGAAGAAGTCACCGTTGACGAAGAAGAACTTTGGAAGATTTTACAGAAGGCGATTCGTACAGCGGCGGAAGGTTTTGTGGAAACCAGAATCACAGAAGGTGAGAATTTAAGAAACGACCTGATTGCTAAATTAGACGGTATGCTTAAGCTGGTAGATTTTATTGCAGAGCGTTCACCTCAGGTCATTGCGGAATATCGAAGCAAGCTGGCTGATAAAGTGAAGGATCTGTTAGGGGATGTACAGGTGGATGAGAACCGATTGCTGACAGAAGTGACCATCTTTGCCGACAAGGTATGTGTGGATGAGGAGCTGGTACGTCTTCGCAGTCATATTGAAACCACCAGAAAGACCTTGTTAGATGGCGGCAGCATCGGACGTAAGCTGGATTTTATCGCACAGGAGATGAACAGAGAGGCCAATACCACCTTGTCTAAGTCCAATGATTTGGAGATTTCCAATTGTGCGATTGAATTGAAGACGGAAATCGAAAAAGTACGTGAGCAGATTCAGAACATTGAATAGGAGAATAAAATGAGTAAGAAGGGAATCTTAATTGTTGTTTCCGGCTTTTCCGGTTCGGGAAAAGGCACATTGATGAAAAAGATGCTGGAAACCTATGATAATTATGCGTTATCCATTTCTATGACGACCAGATCTCCCAGAGAAGGAGAAGTGGACGGAAGAGAGTATTTTTTTACAAATAAAGAAACCTTTGAGCAGAAAATTTCTGAAAACAAGCTGATTGAATATGCTTGTTATTGTGAAAACTATTATGGTACACCGAAGGAATACGTGGAAAAAAAGCTTGCTGAAGGCAAGGATGTGATTTTGGAGATCGAGATTCAGGGTGCATTGAAGGTAAAAGAGCAGTATCCGGATTGCCTGTTATTGTTCATAACCCCTCCTTCTGCAAAGGAACTGGAAAGAAGACTGGTAGGAAGAGGCACAGAAACACCTGAGGTGATTGCAAAGCGTCTTGCCAGAGCAGTGGAAGAATCAGAAGGCATTGAAGCCTATGATTATATAGTTGTTAATGATGATCTGGATACTTGTGCGAAGCAGATGCATTCCATTGTCTGCAATGCACATAATACAGCTGCAAGAAGTACAGAATTTATAAATGAAATCAGAGAAGAATTAAAAGTGTTTCAAGGAGGAAGAAAATAATGTTACATCCATCTTATTCAGATTTAATGAAGGTAGTAAACAAAGACGTAGAACAGGGTGAAGCTCCTGTAGTTAACAGCCGTTATTCCATCGTAATGGCAACCTCTAAGAGAGCTCGTCAGATCATTGATGGTTCTGAACCATTGGTGATCAACAAGATTGACAAGCCTCTGTCCATCGCTGTTGAAGAAATGAATCAGGGAAAGATTACCATTCTCGCAGACGAAGAAGTATAAAACAGATCGGGCAGGCTTTTAGTCTGCTCGTATTTTTCATGAAAGGAATATTAGATGAAGATACTTTTTGTTTCCCTTGGTTGTGACAAGAACCTGGTAGATACAGAGATGATGCTGGGTGAGTTGCTTGAAAAAGGATACGAATTTACGGATGATGAAATGGACGCAGATATTGTGGTTGTGAATACCTGCTGTTTTATCGGGGATGCGAAGGAAGAGAGTATTAACGCTTTGTTGGAGATGGCAGAGCTTCGCAAAGAGGGTCAGATCAAGGTTCTGGTTGCGGCAGGATGCCTTGCACAGAGATATAAGGAGGAGATCCAGACGGAGATCCCGGAAGTGGATGTGATCATCGGTACCACTGCTATTGACAAGATTGTGGAAGCCATAGAGGATGTACTGGGCGGTCAGGCGAAGAATCATTATAATGATATCAATGCAAAGCCCTTTACCGGTTCGGAACGTGTGGTGACAACCGGCGGACATTTTGCTTATTTAAAGATTGCAGAAGGATGCAATAAGCATTGTACTTATTGTATCATTCCCAAAGTCAGAGGGAATTTCAGGAGTGTTCCCATGGAGAATCTGATCAGTCAGGCTAGGAAGCTTGCTGAAAAAGG
>JAZUCP010000277.1:0-16635 GCA_045639165.1 Acetatifactor sp.
GACCATAAAGCACTTGAAGAGCTGACAGAAGCCATCGATCGTTTTATGAAATAAATATGTGATTAGAAAAAGAAAGAATTTTCTCCTTCTTTTTTTGTGCAAGATAACGAAAAGAAAAGAATGTAGGATAAGCCCTTGAAAAAGAAAATTCAATCAACTATACTGGAACTACATTTTGAGGTTATTTTGAAAAAACGAGGGGCGGACAAACTAGATATTGTGGTAGGAGGAGTAGAATGATTTACGTAATTAAAAAAGACGGAACAAGAGAAAAGTTCAATGTTGAAAAGATTATCAATGCTGTGAATAAATCAGCAAATCGTATTCTTTACACATTTACAGAAGACGAAAAACGTCGTATTTGCGACTTTGCTTTTTCCAGAGCAGAATCTTTGGGAAAAGAAAATATTGATATTCAGGATATGCACAACATCGTTGAAGGTGCATTGGAACAGGTAAATCCTTCTGTTGCAAAGAGTTATCGTGACTATCGTAACTACAAAAAAGACTTCGTTCATATGATGGATGATGTTTATACAAAGAGCCAGTCCATTCGTTATATTGGTGATAAGAGCAACGCCAATACAGACAGTGCTTTGGTTGCGACAAAACGAAGCCTGATCTTTAATGAATTAAACAAAGAATTATATCGTAAATTCTTCATGAATCGTAACGAACTGCAGGCTTGCCGTGATGGTTATATTTACATTCATGATCAGTCTGCAAGATTAGATACCATGAACTGTTGTCTCTTTGACGTGGGCAACGTTTTAAAGGGCGGATTTGAAATGGGTAATGTTTGGTACAATGAGCCAAAAACATTAGATACTGCCTTTGACGTTATGGGAGATATTATTTTAAGTGCAGCCAGCCAGCAATATGGTGGCTTTACTGTACCTTGTGTGGATTTGGTACTGGAGCCCTATGCAGAGAAATCTTATCAGAAGAATCTGGAAAAATACCTCAGATTAGGTATTGCGGAAGAAATTGCGGAGGAAGAAAGCTTTGCAGATGTGGTCCAGGAATTTGAGCAGGGATTTCAGGGCTGGGAATATAAATTCAATACGGTTGCCAGCAGCAGAGGGGATTATCCTTTTATTACGGTGACAACGGGTATTGGTAGAAGTAAATTTGCCAAACAGGCAAGTATCTCTCTGTTGAATGTGCGTAAAAAGGGTCAAGGAAAGAAGGGCTGTAAAAAGCCGGTATTATTCCCGAAGATTGTCTTTTTGTATGATGAGAATCTTCATGGTCCCGGAAAAGAATTGGAAGATGTTTTTGAGGCAGGGATTCAATGCTCTGCAAAAACCATGTATCCGGACTGGCTAAGTCTGACAGGAGAAGGTTATGTTCCGGAAATGTACAAAAAATATGGTGAGATCATTTCGCCCATGGGATGTAGAGCATTTCTGTCTCCTTGGTTTGAAAGAGGCGGCATGAAGCCGACGGATGATGAGGATAAGCCGGTTTTTGTGGGTAGATTCAATATCGGAGCCATATCTTTACATCTGCCTATGATATTGGCTAAAGCAAGGAAAGAAGAACAGGATTTTTATCAGGTTTTGGATTATTATCTGGAGATGATCCGTCAGATTCATATCAGAACCTATGCATATCTGGGTGAGATGAGAGCTTCCACCAATCCTCTTGCGTACTGTCAGGGTGGATTTTATCAGGGCAATTTGGGACTTCATGATAAGATTAAGCCCTTGCTTAAATATGCAACGGCAAGTTTTGGAATCACAGCCTTGGAGGAATTGCAGCAGTTATACAATGGAAAATCCCTTGTGGAGGATGGATCGTTTGCAATAGAAGTATTGACATATATCAACGAAAAGGTTGCTTTCTTTAAGGAGGTTGATGGCAATCTTTATGCCATCTATGGAACCCCGGCTGAAAATTTATGCGGAGAACAGGTGCAGCAGTTCCGAAAAAAATATGGAATTGTGAAGGGCGTTTCTGACAGAGAATATGTAAGCAATAGTTTTCATTGTCATGTAACGGAGGATATCACGCCCATTCAAAAGCAGGATTTGGAAAAACGGTTCTGGAACCTTTGCAATGGCGGAAAGATCCAATATGTAAAATACCCTATTGATTATAACTTGGAAGCCATTCGGTCTTTGGTTCGCAGAGCCATGAAAATGGGATTTTATGAAGGGGTTAATTTGTCCCTGGCATATTGTGATGATTGTGGGTATCAGGAATTAGAGATGGATGAATGTCCAAAGTGTAAGAGCCGGAATCTGACAAAGATTGACCGAATGAATGGATATCTGTCTTATTCCAGAATTCATGGGGATACCCGATTGAACGCTGCAAAAATGGCAGAAATTAAAGAACGGAAAAGTATGTAAATGAGATATCATAATATTACAAAGGAAGATATGCTGAATGGAGATGGTCTTCGGGTTGTTTTGTGGGTATCCGGATGTGAGCATGGATGTCCCGGCTGCCAGAATCCATTGACCTGGGACCCGGAAGATGGACTTGTATTTGATCAAGCTGCCAGAGAAGAGCTGTATGAACAATTGAATAAGGATTATATTTCGGGTCTGACTCTGAGCGGTGGAGATCCATTATACCCCGGAAACCGGGCTGAAGTGATGGAATTGATCCGTAATGTGAAAGAAAAATATCTTTCTAAAACCATATGGCTTTATACCGGATATCTTTGGGAGGAGATTTGTACACTGGAGCATATCTCGTTGGTAGATGTTGTGGTGGATGGCAGGTTTGTGTTGGAAGAGAAGGATAATACACTGCATTGGAAGGGCAGTAAAAATCAGAGAGTGATTAATGTCGCAAAGAGTTTGGAATCAGGAAGTGTAGTATTACATACCCGATTATAAGAAGGCGAAAAAAGTTAGAAAAGAGGAAAAAAATGAAAAGGATTGCGAAATTTCACAAAGTAAGTCTGGAACGATTTATGATGGATGTAAAAGGAGATTTTCCACAGTATACGGAAGAGGATATTAAGGATATTTATGAATCCATTGAATTGCCGAAGCGTGCAACCAAAGGAAGTGCAGGATATGATTTTTATTCACCTTTTTCCTTTTCCATGGAACCGGGTACAACCATGAAGGTACCTACGGGAATTCGCTGTGAGATGCAAGAGGACTGGGTGCTGAAATTGTATCCAAGAAGTGGACTTGGGTTTAAGTATCGTCTACAGCTAAACAATACGGTTGGTATCATTGACAGTGATTATTTTTATTCTGATAATGAGGGACATATTATGGCCAAGATCACCAATGATTCCAAAGAAGGTAAGACAGTGGAATTAACTGCAGGAACAGGATTTATGCAGGGAATCTTCTTAGAGTATGGTATCACAGAGGATGATGATGCACAGGGTGTTCGCAACGGTGGTTTTGGAAGTACAACAAAATAAATAGAATAAATACAGCCCCTTTTTGGCATAATGAATACCATGATCTGCCAAAAAGGGGTATTTTTATGAAACAAGTATTGACTGGTGAACTGGATAAGGATGCAAAAATATTAGATGAAGGGTTGGCTGCGGATATCAGCTTTGATATTGTGACAAGAGAGTTGGTTCTGGGCGGAGTTGCCGCCAGATACTATTTTATAGATGGATTTTGCAAGGATGAATCCGTTCAGAAAATTCTGGAATTTATCATAAATCAGCAAAAAGATTCCATGCCGAAAAATGCAGTGGAGCTTATGAAAAATACCATTCCATACGTGGAGGTGGAGAGCGAAGCAGGTATCATCAATATACAGAACGCGTTGCTTTCGGGCATGTTTATTCTGTTGATAGATGGTTACAAGGAAGCGATTTTGCTGGATACAAGGACCTATCCGGCCAGAAGTGTTTCTGAGCCGGAAAAGGATAAGGTACTGCGAGGTTCAAAAGACGGATTCGTGGAAACCATTGTATTTAATACCGCTTTAATCAGAAGGAGGATCCGGGACATTGACCTTAGGATGGAAATGCTGAGTGTGGGGAAAACTTCAAAAACAGATGTTGCAGTATGTTACATGGATTCCAGAGTGGATAAAAAGCTTTTGAATAATATCAAATACATGCTGGAAACCATCCAAGTGGATGCTCTGAATATGAATCAGGAAAGTCTGGCGGAATGTCTGGTTCCTGGCAGATGGATCAATCCTTTTCCCAAGTTTAAATATACGGAAAGACCGGATGCGGCGGCAGCACAGATTTTAGAGGGAAATATTATTCTTTTAGTGGATAATTCCCCTTCGGCCATGATCCTTCCTACCACCATATTCAAGGTACTGGAGGAGGCGGATGATTTTTATTTTCCACCCCTTACGGGCACTTATTTAAAGATGGTACGGTTTTTGATCTCGGTTATGACCTATGCATTGACGCCTACATTTTTATTATATATCAATCATCCCCTGTGGATTCCGGAGAAATTTGCTTTTATTATGTTGAAGGAAGAGCCGAATATATCTCTTATATGGCAGTTTTTGATATTGGAGCTGGCGATAGATGGGTTGAAGCTGGCTGCTGTCAATTCTCCAAGTATGCTTAGCACTCCATTAAGTGTTATGGCAGCATTGGTGCTTGGAGAATTTTCCGTAAACAGTGGATGGTTTTCCTCGGAAGTAATGTTGTATATGGCTTTTGTTGCCATTGCAAATTATACACAAGCCAATTATGAGTTGGGATATGCATTAAAATTTATGAGGATTATTACTTTGCTTCTTACACAGTTTTTGGGATTGGCAGGTTATTTTGCAGGAATCATACTGACATTGATACTGATTGTAAGTAACCGTACCGTCTGCGGACGAAGTTATATCTATCCTTTGATTCCGTTTGATCTAAAAGCATTGAAAAAAGTGATTGTGCGGAGTCGAATAGAAAAATGAAGATAATTTGTCAAAAAACTAAAGACATTCTATGAAAAGTGTGGTAAAATTATCAAGGATGTTTGTTGTTTTAAGACAAACATTACTATAATTTTAAAATGCATAGGAGGAAGATCATGTTTGAGAAATGGTTCAAACTAAAAGAGAACAACACCACAGTGAAGACTGAAGTGATTGCAGGTCTTACCACATTCATGACAATGGCTTATATCATTGCATTGAATCCTAACCTGTTAACCAACTTTGGTTACGATGGCACACCGGCACTTTGGAACGGTGTATTTATGGCAACATGTGTTGCTTCCGCGATTGGTATGTTTGCAATGGCATTTTTGGCAAACAAGCCTTTTGCAATGGCTCCCGGAATGGGGCTTAACAGCTTTTTTGCAGTAGTAGTAGCTAATATTGTGGGTATCACAGGTCTTAGCTACGTGGAATCATTCCAGGCAGCTTTGTGTATTATTTTAATTGAAGGTATTGTGTTTATTGTACTTTCAATCTTTAATGTTCGTGAGAAAATCGTTGATGCGATTCCGTTGGGAGTTCGTCTTGGTATCTCTCCTGCGATTGGTTTAATGCTTTTGAATATCGGTGTAGGTTCCAATGCGGGTGTCTATTCTGAAACAGGCGGACCATTTTACGTAATGCGTGATTTCTTTGGTGCATTGACTCCAAGTGTAGCACAGTCCAGTATGGGTTCCGGATATGGAGCTATGGTTCTGACTGTTGCGACCATGTTTATAGGATTGTTTGTAATAGTTGTACTTGCGCAGAAGGGTGTTAAAGCAGCAGTTATTCTTGGTATGTTGGTAGCAAGTGTAATCTACTGGGCTGGACAGGCAATCTTTTTGGAAACCAATCCATTTGCATCTTTGGCAGGTGCTTCCTTTGTTCCTCCTGTAAAAGATATGGTTGAAACAACTTTCTTTGCTTTTAATTTCAAGGGTCTCGTTCAGATTGGCTGGTTTACCGCAATTACTCTGGTTGTAACCTTCTGTATCATCGATATGTTTGATACCATCGGAACCTTAGTTGGTACTGCAAGCCGTGCTGGTATGTTGGATAAAGAAGGTAAGATGCCTCAGATGAAGGAAGCGTTGTTATCAGATGCAATCGGTACCGTAGTAGGTGCTTCTACAGGTACTTCAACTGTTACTACCTTCGTTGAATCTGCATCAGGTGTGGAAGCAGGTGGACGTACCGGTCTTACTGCATTGGTTACCGGTTTTGTATTCCTGGCTTGTACCTTTATTTCGCCTATCGCAGCCATCATTCCTGCAGCAGCAACTTCAGCAGCTTTGATCTATGTGGGTATTTTGATGTTAGCCGGTCTTAAGAATATTGACTGGGAAGATAATTGTCAGACACTTCCGGTTGCATTTATGTTGATTGCAATGCCTATTTCTGGATCTATCGGACATGGTATTGGTCTTGGTTTGATCGGTTATACCGTATTAAAGTTATTTACAGGCAAAGCAAAAGAGGTATCTGTTCTTACATACGTACTGTCAGCGATCTTCCTTGTGAAATTCTTCCTGGCTGTATAATTTGGATAATGCAACATTAGATATTGCAAAAATCCCGATTTCTTCTGTGGAGTGAAATCGGGATTTTTTGTGAGATATTATTTTAAATAAGCAGAACAGTATAAGTGTTTTAATGTGATGCACTAACTGGCCAGTCTGTTGGTACATGCTTTTAGCAGTTACATGTGCTGTTATCGGTGCCTATATCAAAACCGGGATTCATCATATAGAAGTTTCTGGAGTCTAAATTATCCTGTGTGATGCGAAGTGCTTCGCCGAATCTCTGGAAATGAACTACTTCACGAGCTCTTAAAAATTTGATGGGTGCGTAGACATCGGGATAGTCTTTTACAAGACGCAGGATGTTGTCGTAGGTGGTTCTGGCCTTTTGTTCGGCCGCCATATCTTCGAACAAATCTGTAATAATATCTCCTTTAGACTGGAACTGGTTGGCATTGAAAGGGACGCCGCCTGCAGCCTGTGGCCAGAGACCAACTGTATGATCGATGTAGTATTTATCAAAACCACTTTCCTTGATCTCTTCCATGGAAAGATTTTTAGTCAACTGGAATACGATGGCACCGATCATTTCCAAGTGAGCAAGTTCCTCCGTACCGATATCTGTTAATAAACCGGCCACTTCCTTATAAGGTGTTGCAAAACGCTGGGAAAGATATCTCATAGATGCAGCCAGCTCGCCATCCGGGCCGCCGAACTGGGAGATGATCACCTGAGCCAGCTTCGCATTGGGTTCCTTGATGTTTACAGGGAACTGTAATCGCTTTTCATAATTCCACATAGATTAGCACACTCCTTCCCATGGAAGTGGACCGCAGTTCCATTTCCATTTATTATTAATTCCGGCATATTCTTTCACCAATGGTTCGTACATGGAAGAGTATTCTTGAACCATTTTTGTTTTCACCTTTGAGTAATAGTTGAAGTAATCAATGGCTTCCTGATTGTCCGGATGGGTATCCAGAAAAAGCATCAATTCCACCAGAGTAAAATCTACAATTCCAATATCATTAAGCATCCGTTTGCGATCCATTAGTTTTTGCACCTCCTTCCAAGAAATGGCTTAACTAGGTCTGGGAAGATCGTACCGTTCATATATCCTTCTTCTAAATTTTCGCACATTTTAAATTGCTGCCAGGGAACATAGGCCATTGCAACAGGCATATGTTCATTTTGTTTTTTATCAAATGAACATTCTTTCATAAGGACTCCTTTCTATCAAAAATATCAGGTGCTTTATTAGTATTGTATGTGTGGAAATATCTTATGTGATTTAATTTCTGCCAAAATTTTTAATGTTTCTTTGAAAATAAGTAAATTCACTCTTTTGTAAATGTGCAATTAATGGTATACTTATATCATGACAAATTTATAACAATCCCTGAACAAAGGAGAAAAGAAAGAATGGACATGCATAATAATATCTGGCATAGTATTAATCCTCAACGTGTGACACCGGAGGATTTTGTTTGTGTTATTGAGATCTCCAAGGGCAGTAAGAATAAGTATGAACTGGATAAAGAAACCGGTTATCTGATGTTAGACCGTATTTTACATACATCCACCCGTTATCCCGCGAACTATGGATTTATTCCAAAGACCTATGGTGATGATGGTGACCCGTTGGATGTTTTATTATTGTGTACGGAACCGATTCAGCCCATGACATTGGTAAGGGCATATCCCATTGGGGTGATTTCCATGTTGGATAACGGAAAAAATGATGAGAAGATTATTGCAGTGCCTTTTGATGATCCATATTATAATCATTTTAAAGATATCAGTGAGCTGCCCTGTCATGTAGTACAAGAGATGGAGCATTTCTTTTCCATATACAAGGCACTGGAACATAAGACCACTGCAATCAATGAAAAAGGCGACAGAACAGAAGCAGTGCGCGTTATTCAGCAATGTCTTTATAATTATATTGAAAAATTTACACTTAATAGTGATTTATAAATACGAAAGGATTAAATATAAATGAGCAATGGTATGAGAGGGATTGATACGCCCGTAAGACAGCGAAGAAGAATGGTTTTTAAGGAAGTGGCAAATCTTGCATATAATTCCACTAATTTAAAGGATGATATGGAAGCGCTTCCCTACAAGATGGTAGATTATGATGAATCAGAATATTGGGAAAGTGTATATCGTGACAGAGCCATCATTCGTGAGAGAATCCGATTGGCAATGGGAATGAGTCTTCGTCCGGAGAACAGAAACCGTCCGGGACATCTGACGGAAGGCATGGAAGAAAGTAATATTGATGAAAAATATTATGAGCCGCCTCTGATGCAGGTAATTCCTTCTGCTTGCAATGCTTGTCCGGAGAATATGTACATTGTAACCAATCAATGTATGGGATGCGTTGCACATCCTTGTCAATTGGTTTGCCCCAGAGGAGCTATCACCTTTGTAAATGGAAAATCCGTTATTGATCAGGAAAAATGTATTAAATGCGGCAAATGTAAGACCATCTGTCCTTATGATGCAATCACCCATAAGGAAAGACCCTGCAAGGCTGCCTGTGGAGTAAATGCGATTAAAAGTGATTCAAAAGGAAGAGCAACCATCGAGAATGATAAATGTGTATCCTGCGGACAATGTATGGTAAGCTGTCCATTTGGTGCCATTGCAGATAAATCTCAGATCTTTCAGTTGATCAAGGCCATGAAGACCGGAAGAAAGATCATTGCACAGGTTGCACCGGCCTTTGTAGGTCAGTTTGGTCCTAACGTAACACCGGAAATCTTTAAGACCGCTTTGAAAGAATTAGGATTTTATGAGGTATATGAAACTGCCATTGGTGCAGACCTTGGGTGTATGGCGGAAGCGGAGCATTATGTAAAGGAAGTGGCTTCCGGCAAGCAGGCGTTCAGTTTGACCTCCTGTTGTCCGTCCTGGTCAGTAATGGCAAAAAGCTTGTTCCCTGAAACCATTGATAAGATCAGTAATGAGTTGACGCCCATGGTTGCTACCGCGCGGATCATTAAGCAGGAGCATCCGGATGCATCCGTAGTATTTATCGGACCATGTGCATCTAAAAAGCTGGAGGCATCAAGAAGAACCATTCGTTCTGATGTGGATTTTGTTATTACCTTTGAAGAATTAACCGGTATGTTTGAAGCCAGGGGAATTCTTTTGGAAGAAATCAAAGCCATGGATGAAATGAAGGATGCAACGGGAGCCGGTCGTGGATATGGTGTAGCCGGTGGTGTTGCCAGTGCCATTGAAGAGTGCATTAAGAAATATTATCCCGGAACAGAAGTGAAGATTCAGCATGCAGAAAGTCTTGCAGAATGTAAAAAGATGCTTTTACTTGCAAAAGCCGGCAAAATGAATGGTTGTCTGATCGAAGGCATGGCTTGTCCGGGAGGATGTATCGCCGGTGCAGGAACTAATATTGCATTACCCCAGGCGGCAAAAGAAGTGGCTAAGTTCAAGAGTGCAGCGGATAAACAACTTCCTGAAATGGAATAACATCTTTATACTTGCATTATGGAGTAAAATATTATACAATCAAAGACGTTTGATGTTAAGAAAAATGGTATTTATATAAAATGGAGGAAAAAAGAAAATGACAAAGATTAGAACAAGATACGCTCCGAGTCCTACAGGAAGAATGCATGTAGGTAACTTGCGTTCTGCATTATATGAGTTTTTGATCGCAAAGCATGCAGGCGGCGAATTTATGCTTCGTATTGAGGATACCGACCAGGAGAGATATGTTGAGGGCGCCGTTGATATTATTTATCGTACCATGGAAAAGACCGGTATGATTCATGATGAAGGTCCTGATAAAGACGGCGGATATGGTCCTTATGTTCAGAGTGAGCGTATGAAGACCGGCATCTATATGAAGTATGCAAAAGAGCTGATCGATAAGGGAGAGGCTTATTATTGCTTCTGTGATAAGGAAAGACTGGCTACCCTGAAGACAGAAGTGGTTGAGGGCAAAGAAATTTCCATCTATGACAAGCATTGTCTGCACCTGACCAAGGAAGAGATCGATGCGAAGCTTGCTGCAGGTGTACCTTTTGTTATTCGCCAGAACAATCCCGCTGAGGGAACCACTACATTCCATGATGAATTGTATGGAGATATTACTGTAAATAACTCCGAGCTGGATGATATGATCCTGATTAAGTCAGACGGATATCCTACCTACAATTTTGCTAACGTAGTGGATGATCATACCATGAATATAACCCATGTAGTAAGGGGAAATGAGTATCTTTCTTCTTCTCCAAAGTATGTACGTCTTTATGATGCCTTTGGATGGGAGGTACCTGTATATGTTCACTTACCTTTGATTACGGACGAGAATCATAAAAAGCTTTCTAAGAGAAGCGGACATTCCTCCTTTGAGGATCTGCTGGAGCAGGGCTTCTTAACAGAGGCGGTTGTAAACTACATTGCATTATTGGGATGGAGTCCTGAGGATAATAACGAGATCTTCTCTTTGCAGGATTTGATCGAAAAGTTTGATTACAAGAGAATCAGCAAATCACCAGCAGTGTTTGATATTGTAAAGCTTCGTTGGATGAACGGAGAATACATGAAGGCAATGGATTTTGATAAATTCTATGAATTGGCAGAACCTTATCTGAAGGCTGCCTTGACCAAGGATTTTGATCTGAAGAAGATTGCCGCTATGGTTAAGACCCGTATTGAAACCTTCCTGGATATTGCAGGACAGGTAGATTTCTTTGAAACACTTCCTGAATATGATATTGCTATGTATACACACAAGAAGATGAAGACTACAACCGAGTCTTCGTTGGAAGTATTGGAAGAGCTGCTGCCTATCTTTGAAGCTCAGGAAGACTACAGCAATGATGCATTATATGCAACCTTAGTGAAATATGTAGCGGATAAGGGCTGTAAGAATGGTTATGCAATGTGGCCGGTGCGTACAGCGGTGTCCGGTAAGCAGATGACTCCCGCAGGAGCTACAGAAATTATGGAGATTCTTGGTAAAGAAGAAAGCCTGGCAAGAATCCGTAAAGGAATCGAACTGCTGAAAAATGCATAAAGAGATCCTTTTACAAGGTTTAAATGAAGAACAGCGAAAAGCTGTATTACACCAATCCGGGCCCATGCTGGTAACAGCAGGGCCCGGTTCCGGTAAAACCCATGTGATCATCACCAGGCTTATTATGATGATCCATGTATATAAAATACCACCGGAAAAGATTATGGTGATTACCTATACAAAAGATGCTGCGCAGTCTATGAGTAGCAGATATTCAGCAAAAATTCAAAAGGAAGCGGATGTTTCCTTTCATACATTTCATTCATTTTATTATCAGATTATTAAAAGCATCCCCCGTTATTCAGGTTATAGATTAATACAGAAAAAAGAGAAAAATCAAATATTGTCCGGATTGGTCAATGTTCAGGATTTTGATGAAAAAGATGCATTAATCGAAGAGATTCTTTTTGCCATCTCCTTTTATAAAAATACAGAAACGTTAAAGCTTCCGGTTAAACATTCATATTTGACAGAAGAATTTTTTTATAAGGTTTTTAAGCAATATGAAGTGGCGAAGGAACATAAAAAAGCAATTGATTTTGATGATATGCTTTATTTATGTCTTAAAATTCTCAGACAGAATCCTGCAGTCTTATGCCGATGGCGGGAAAGGTTTCAGTATTATCTGGTGGATGAGTTTCAGGATTGTAATTCGGTTCAGTATCAGGTATTAAAGCTGTTGGCTGTCAATCATATTTTCGCTGTTGGGGACGATGATCAGGCCATATATGGTTTTAGAGGTGCGGATTCCCAAATCATGAGTCGTTTCTTGGAGGATTATCCCCAGTGTGCAAAAGCGGTTTTAGGAATCAATTACCGTTGTGGGAAGAAAATTGTGGAAGCTTCCGTTAAAATGATTGAAGAGAATCAGATGCGTATCCCAAAGATGCTGACAGCTAATGAAAACAATATCTTTGAGAGTTGCTTTCGTATACAAGGATGGCGGGACAGAAAAGAGATGCTTTCCTATTTTCAAAAATTATTTTCAACAGAACAAAAGGAAAAGTTAAGCCACCATGCTCTTTTGTTTCGAACCAATCAGGAGATGCAGATCTTTGCAGCCATGTTTTATAAGAATAATATTCCTTTTTGGATGCGAGAAAAATCCTCCTCCGTATATGAACATTTTGTGGTGAAAGATATGATGACTATATTGCAGATCGCAGACGGAAGAATGGAGCGAAAATTGTTCTTGCGGATCTTGGGAAAAGTCTTTAGGAAGGTGGGACGGGAGGCATTTGAGAAAGAACTGGTAAATATGGATGAAATCAAGGGTTGTTATGAAACAGAATATATGTACAATCCGGAGGCGGTTATGGAATTGGAAAGATTCGAAAAGCATCTTCAATGTTTGAAAACTATGTCCTTGCCACTAAAAATCTGCTATATCAGAAAAGCGTTAAAATATGAAGTATATCTTTATCGGAAGGCCAATGGGGATGAGGAAACTATAGAAGAATGGGGAAATATTTTAGACTGGCTGCAAACAGATGCATCCAATTTTCAAACGCTTAAAGAATGGGAGCAATATCAGGAGGAATATGCAGAAAAACTGCTTTCCGGTAATCGCACAAAGTCAATCGGTGATAGAGAAACGCAAGGCATTCACATGATGACCATGCATGCTTCTAAGGGATTAGAATTTGAACATGTCTATATCGTAAATGTGAATGAAGGAAAGATTCCCAAATATCAAAACGGAGAACGACTCAAAAGGGAACAGTTAGAAGAAGAACGACGGATATTTTATGTTGGAATGACAAGGGCAAAAAAAACTTTGGAGCTTCATTATCTTACAGGGACAAAGGAGCGCCCAAAGTATCCGTCTAGGTTTTTGAAAAAGCTGTTGGGCACTATGTGAAGAAAATTTCTTAAAGATCCTTTTTATAGAAAACTATTGAAATTCATTTTAAATTCAATTATGCTTATTTGGGGGATTCCCAAAGCATTTGCCTTAGATAAAGACAAGACCTAGAACCGTCCCAAGTAATAACTTTAGAGAAATAGAGGTGTATATGGAAGAAAGAGCAAAGAGCATTATTGAGGTATGTTTGCAGGAAATAAGTAAAAATCCAGTGGATATTTTTAATAACGTAGCTCAAATGGATTTTGTCAGAATGCATGGACCAGAGCATCATGTGCTGGATGGAGCGGCATTGTTGACTGCATTCTATAATGCAGGTGGTAAAATTGAATTGCAGAATAGTTTGAACGAACTTATGAAAAGGGGATTACAAATGCCAGGAGCAACTTGCGGTATGTGGGGGGTTTGTGGTGCTGTGAGTTCTATGGGAGCGGCACTTTCTATCATTGATGGAACGGGACCATTGAGTTCAGATACTTCATGGGGAAAACATATGGAGTTTACATCTGAGGCACTACGTAGTTTATCACAAGTAGGGGGACCGAGATGCTGCAAGCGAGATGCATTTTTGAGTTTCCAGAAGGCAATCAGATATATTAACGAAAACTACGATGTCGAATTACAAAATGATAAGATTGAATGTTGTTTTAGTGCAAAAAATGAGCAGTGCATGAAAGAAAAGTGCCCATTTTATAAAAAAACCAAAAAGAAAGTAGCATTTATATGTGTTCATAATTCCTGTAGAAGCCAAATCGCAGAAGCCTTGGGAAAATACCTTGCATCAGATGTATTTGAATCCTATTCCGCAGGAACAGAAACGAAACCACAAATCAATCAAGATGCGGTTCGTATTATGAAAGAGTTATATGGAATCGATATGGAGCAAACGCAGTATTCAAAATTGATTTCAGAAATTCCAAATCCAGATATAGCAATTTCAATGGGCTGTAATGTTGGATGTCCTTTCATTGGTAGAGCATTTGATGATAATTGGGGATTAGAAGATCCAACTGGAAAACCGGATGAAGAATTTGAGATTATAATTAGAGAAATTGAAACTAATATTTTACAGTTAAGAAATGAACTGATGTGTATTGGCTTTAATATATTGATGCAACCGGAATAATTGAGGGAAAATATGATCAAAGTAGAAAAGTTATCCTATTCCTTTCCAACAAAGGATTTATACAATAAAGTTTCTTTTTCGATAGAAGAAAATAAGCATGTTGTACTGATAGGCAGTAATGGAACAGGTAAAACCACGTTGGTACAGATTTTGATGAATCCTGACGATTTTCTTTACGAAGGAAAAGTGAACAGAAACATCGATGGAAGAATCGGTTATGTTAGTCAGTTTGAAAAGGAAGAAAAAGAACGTGAGATTACGGTGTTCGATTATCTGGCAGAGGATTTTGTACAGCTGCAGATTCAAATGGAAGCGGTTTGTGCAGAAATGGAAACAGCAGAAGATTTTGATACACTGATGGAACGATATCAGCAGATTCTGGATGAATCCATGGCAATGGATATGGATCATTATGATAGCAATATATATAAAGAATTAAAAACAGCCGGGCTTTCTGAATTGGCTGATTTAACGATTTCGGTAATTAGTGGTGGTGAATATAAGCTTCTGCAAGTAATCCGCCAGATGCTTAGAAAACCGGCTTTATTGATCATGGACGAGCCGGATGCCTTTTTGGATTTTGGCAATCTGAAAGGATTAAAGAATCTGATCAACAACTATCAAGGTACTTTACTTGTGATTACTCATAATCGTTATTTGCTGAATCATTGTTTTGATAAGATTTTGCACTTGGAAAATGCTGATATACAGGAATTTGAAGGTAATTTCGTGGAATATAATTTTGCCTTGCTTGCCAAAAAGATCGAGCTTCAGGAAATGGCGGCTAAACAGCAGGAGGAAATCGAGAGAAACCGAAAAGTGGTGGAGAGAATGCGTGCAGAGGCCACAAAAATGGCTGTTGCTTCTAAGGGTAGAGCTCTTCATGCAAAAGTATCCTATCTGGAGCGTTTGGAAGCAAGAAAAATCAAAGAGCCTTTTGTTGAATTACGTCAGCCAATAATCGTGTTACCTTCAATTCCGGAGAATGAGTTAACAGCGGAGATGACAGAGCCTGCGGATGTATTGATTGTGAATGACTATAGCATTTCTTTTGAAGATACGCTTTTAGAGCATATTAGTTTTACTCTGAAGGAAAACGAAAAGGTGGCTATCGTAGGTGCTAACGGAACCGGAAAAACCACCTTGTTACGTGATATTTTCCAAAACAATAAGGACAGTATTTCGGTAACACCGGAGGTGCAAATCGGTTTCCTCTCTCAAATCCATGGAGAAATGTTAAACGAAAAGAATACTGTATACGAAGAGATGGAAACAATCGGTGATGATGTAAATAATGGGGTGGGTTTTGAAAATCGTAAGGAGATAGAGGAATATTTGGAAAAGTATTGCTTTGACCAGGACATGATTTCCAATAAGATTCATGTGCTTTCCGGTGGCGAAAAGAACCTTTTACAGCTTGCAAAGATCGGACGAAGTCATGCAGGACTTTTGCTTTTAGATGAACCAACCAGTCATTTAGATACCTATGCTCAGATAGCACTGGAAAAGGCTGTTGCAGAGTATCAGGGTGCAGTACTGATGGTATCCCATGATTTTTATACCATTGTTAACTGTGCAGATTATATTCTATTTGTAGAAGATAAAGGAATTCGCAAAATGCGCACCCGCACCTTCCGAAAGATGATCTACGAGGAGCACTTTAAGCTGGAGTATTTGGAATTGGAACAGAAGAAAAAAGAATTAGAGTTGCGTATTCACGGTTTTCTTCAAAAACACGATTTTGAATCCGCAAGAAGTGTGTGTGAACAGCTAGAAGATATCATCGGACAGATGAAGTCTTTCAGGTAGTAGATTGAATGTGGAAGTAGCAAATTAAGAGTTAGGAGGACTTATTTATTTTGAAACAGATAAATCTCACAGAACACCTTACAGGAAAGGTAGAAAAACTAGTACGTGGAAGAAGAAGCGTCCGCACCTTTGACGGGTTGGAATTAACAAATGAAGACAGGGAAAAGCTTTGTGCCTTTATGGAAACCATTGAAAATCCATATGGGCTTCCCATCGAATGGAAACTTCTTGATAAAATGGGCTGTCCGGTAGTTGTTGGTACGCAGCTGTATGTAGGTGCGAAAATGAAAGAGGCCCCTCATCTGAATGAAGCCTTCGGATACTCCTTTGAAATGCTGGTGCTGTATGCGCAGTCCCTTGGAATAGGTACTGTATGGATTGGCGGAAC
>JAZUCP010000278.1:0-1896 GCA_045639165.1 Acetatifactor sp.
TGAGGAATCAGAGGAGATTACGGAAGAAATTCCGGAAGAGATCGTAACCGAGGATCCGTTTGCGGATTTGGACAAGTCTGCCATTGTACTTGTGAATAAAAATAATAAGCTGCCGGAGGATTATGAGATCACTCTGAAGAAGCTGCCGGATCGTACAAATCAGGCAGCGGAGGAAGCTTATGGTCCCATGTGTGATATGCTCAGTGCGGCACGAAAGGACGGAATGATTCTGGAGGTCTGCTCCTCTTACCGCAGTGTGGAACGTCAGAAGGAACTGTTTGAGGAAGATATGAGAGCTCTTGTTCACAAAGGATATTCCTATCTGGATGCCTATGATGAGGTGGCAAGGGAAACCATGCCCCCCGGATATAGTGAGCATGCGACCGGACTTGCCTTTGATATTGTGGCATTAAGCTATCAGATGTTGAATGAAAAGCAGGAAAGAACGCCGGAAAATCAGTGGCTCAGGGAACATTGTGCAGAATTCGGTTTTATTCTGAGATATCCAAAGGAGAAAGAAGAGATCACAGGTATCGCCTATGAATCCTGGCATTTTCGATATGTGGGTGTGGAGATCGCACAGTACATTATGGAGAATGGCCTTACCTTGGAAGAATTTTTAGCGGAATAAAAGGAGGGCCAGCAGGCGGATCCTGCTGGCTATTATGAAAAGAAAAAGTTTATATGAAAAAGAAAGTGTCTTATCTTTATGATTTTATAATAAAGCATAATTGTGTTCAGAGTTTTACGGTTTTTTGAACATTTTATGGAAAATTGTGAACTCTTAAAAAAGATTATGAACAAATTTTGAACTTCTATTCATATTGAAAAAAATATATGAAATAGTTTGGAAGTATGTTATAATATATTTTTGTGATACATAGAAGTATATAAATAGAAGAGGTGTAGAATTCATGAATCAAAATAAGAATTTTTCAGTGATGAAGTTTATTATTAAAGTACTTCAGGGTGCTTTGATCGGTTTAGGTGCGGTGCTTCCGGGTATTTCCGGCGGTGTGCTTTGCGTAGTATTTGGTATTTATAAGACAATTATGGAGTTTCTGGCAGATCCTTTCAGAAAGTTCAAGACCCATGTTCCCAAGTTGATTCCTATCGGTATCGGTGGTGTGATCGGTTTCTTAGGTGTGGCAAATGTACTTTCCTTTTTGCTGGATAAATATCCATCCCAGTCCGTATGTGTATTTATCGGTCTGATCGGTGGTATGCTTCCGTCCTTATTTAAGGAAGCAGGTGAGCAGGGCAGAAATAAATCCTCCTTCATCTCACTGGGAGTTGCTATGGTGCTGGTATTTGCACTGCTGATCAGTCTCCAGGTATTTTCCGTACAGATCACACCGAATTTTTTGTGGTACATTTTCTGCGGCTGCTGTCTGGCTTTGAGCGTGATTGCACCGGGTATGAGCTTCTCCACATTGCTGATGCCTCTTGGCCTATATGAGCCTTTCGTGGCAGGTATCGGTCATCTGGATTTCGCAGTATTGATTCCCGGCGGAATCGGTGGTCTGGCAACCGTGATCCTGTTTGCAAAGGCGGTGGATACCTTGTTCCACAGACATTATTCGGTAGCCTTCCATGCAATCGTTGGTGTGGTAATCGCGGCTACCATCATGATCGTTCCATTTGCAAGCTTTACAGCTTCTGTAGGAAGCTTTTTGATCAATACCATCTGCCTGGTGGCAGGTGTGATCGCTGCATTATATCTGGATAAGTTTAATCAGAAATTTGCAGATCAGAAGTAAAACATATTTATTTTAGATTAATATCGTATGGAGAAACGCCCACAGTGTTCGAAGGATGCTGTGGGCGTTTTTCTTGAGGAGTTATATCGGGGACTAAATGAGGTTGAATTTAAGCTTGCATTTCTGAAAAGGATAT
>JAZUCP010000279.1:0-3589 GCA_045639165.1 Acetatifactor sp.
GGCAGTGGCCGAATATGCCTGTAGCGATCTGCGGGGAGTGCCCTATCATTTGACAGCAGGCTTTATCGGAGCGAAGGCACCGGCCTCGGATCGAGCCTATTTCGGACTTCAGTGTGCATACCTGGTGTGGTATGCCTGGAACCATTTCGGATATGATCTGGATGCAGACGGCGGGCGCTTGGTCACCTGTACAGATATTTTGCAGTCCGATCTGGTGGAAGTGGTACAGGTGTGGGGGATGGAGGTAAAATAGGAGGTGTCTGATTTATAGGGTGCAACTTAATTTAGCGCTGGGGGTATTTGAAGCGGAATTTTGTGATATATACCCTCGAAAATCTATTTGACGGGGTATTTTCAAGCTTCGAGTGATGACTGTGCCCGTAAGAGAGTGATTTTCATGAATTTCTTGTGAAAAAAGGGTATTTTTCTTAAAATGCCTCTCAAAATACCCCGGGGTAACAACAAATGTCTCTCAAAATACCCCCGGAAGAAAACCGACAAGATCTTATTAAAAGGACAAGACACATTTCATAGAAAAGCGAAAATAAAAAAGAAATTAAATATGTCCAAATCTATAGCCTGAAATCCATTTTGCGTGTATAATAGATTCAAAATATGATCAATGGAAGATTCCTCGGGAGAGTCTTCCGCGAATGGAGGAAGAAAATGGATATTATTTTGGTTATAGTGGTGATGGGTGTCTGCTTCACGCAGGGATATAACGCCTATAATTGCGAGAAACAGAATAAGGTGTTCAACAAGAGGAATCTGCCACTGAAGGATGTAAAGGAATATAATCATTTTTGCGGAAAATTGATCTATGCATTTGGTGTTATTGCTTCTCTTACCATGTTTTTTACGTCAGGTATCGGCGGATGGCTTGGCTGTATTTTATTGTTGGTGGAATCCTTTGCAATGGTTAAATATTACAGCAAGAAAGAGATTACCTTTTTAGTTGGACACTAAATTTCTCATATCCTCCGGCAGCTCAGCCACAAACTCCATAGCCTCCCGGGTAATGGGATGGACAAACTGCAATCTATGTGAATGCAGTGCCTGACGGGTGATGGCAGCGGGGGCAGGAAATTTGCAGCAAGACTTTTGGCTTGTGCAATCTGAATTCTTGCAAAATTCCTCAAACGATGCCTGCAAATCCTCATACGCCGGATTATACAGAGAGTCCCCAACAAGAGGGAATCCAATATATTTCATATGAACACGTATCTGATGGGTGCGGCCCGTTTCCAAATAAATGGACAACAGGCTGTGCCCGTTTTTGTATTCTGCCAGTTGGTAATGGGTCACGGCATGTTCCCCTTTTTCAAAATCCACATGTCGCTCAATAATAGAATCGCCCACTCGGCAGATGGGGGCATCAATGGTGCCTGACTGGGGTGTAATCATGCCCTTTACGAGGGCAAGGTATTCCCGGTGGATTTCTCTCCTGGCAACCATGGAAGAGAGGATGCCGGCACTTAACATGTGCTTGGCAATAATGGTCAGGCCGGAGGTGTCCCGGTCCAGACGATTAACGCAGCGAAAGATAAAGGGCTTGTTCTGCTGTGCAAAGTACCAGGCCAATCCATTGGCAAGGGAGTTGTAGTAATTGTTCAGGGATGGGTGTATGGGCATGTGGGCGGGCTTGTTGATGACCATAATATCCTCATCCTCATAAAGGATGTTCAGATCCATTTTTATGGGAGGGATTTTCTCGGAAGATTCTGCTTCCTGAATGTGGATGGTCAGTGTTTCTCCGACAGCTAATTCATGGCGGACATATTCCCAGACACCGTCAATGAGGATGCTTTCCGGCATTTTCTTCAGCTCCTTAATCACTTGGGAGGAATAGCCCTTGGCAGTCAAAAAGCTTTGGATGGTATTGGGGATATCTTGCTCTGTAATATGGTAAATTAATGTACGATTCATAAATCTCCTTTGTGGTGTGGATGGTCCGGAATCAGCCGGATGCCCCGGCAAATGTTCTGTTTTAAAATACCCGGTATCCTTTTTTAAAAACACCTGATCATATTTTATCAAAGTTCTGGTATATTGACCAGATTTTTGGTAAAATAATCACATGAGAAAACATTTGATGAAAAGTTTAAAAATAGCGGTTGCTACACTGCTTTCCATATTTGTTGCGGGAGAACTGGGCCTGCAGCATTCGGCCACTGCGGGAATTATTACGGTGCTCAGTATCCGGAACACCAAGCGGGAGACTCTGCAGAGTGCTCTGCACCGGGGAATGGCCTACATCTGTGCCTTGGGGTTGGCATTCTTTTGGTTTCGGATTCTGGGATTTACCCTTCCGGCCTTTGCGGTGTATTTGTTCTGCTTTGCGTTTTTGTGCATGGCAGCCGGCTGGCAGGAGGCCATTTCCTCGGATTCGGTATTGATCACTCATTTTCTGGCTGCAGGCAATATGGGAGGTTTCATGCTCATGAATGAGACCTTGATCTTCCTGATCGGTACAGGCATGGGGATTTTGGTGAATCTTCACCTGCACAGCAGGGAAGCGGACTTTGAGAAGCTGGCGGAGGAAGTGGATGCACAGGTGAAGGGAATCCTTCGCAGAATGTCTGTATGGCTTCGTATGGAGGACAAGTCCGCGTATCATAGTGACTGCTTTGAGAAGCTGGAGGAAGCTACCCGGCAGGCCAAGCTTTGTGCCGCGGCCAATTACAATAATTCCTTTTTCCAGAAGGACACTTATCAGTTGGATTATCTTCGGATGCGGGAGCAGCAGACGGTGGTGTTAAAAGGAATTTATCAAAATATTAAGCGGATGGAGTATCTGCCCTGTCAGATCGAGAAGGTGGCGGATTTATTTGCGGAAGTGGAGCAGGCATATCACAGGGAGAATACGGTAGAAGGGCTGCTTTATCGTCTGGAAAAGCTGATGACAGAGATGAAGGAAGAAAAACTGCCGGAAAGTAGGGAAGAATTCGAGGCAAGAGCAATCTTGTTTTATATATTAACCCAGATGGAAGAATTGCTGCAGATAAAAAGACGATTTATCCTGGGCAGAAACAAAGAAAAGGAAAGGTAAATAAGATGCGTTATTTTTTAGAAAATGAATGTTTAAAAGCAGAGTTTGAAAGTTTTGGGGCGGAGTTAAAGTCCTTGAGGACAAAAGACAACGGACAGGAGTATATGTGGTGTGCAGATCCGGCATACTGGGGAAAGACAGCTCCCTTCCTCTTTCCGTTTATCGGCAAGACGGTGAACATGGAATATGTTTACGAGGGCAAGATATGGCAGGCTGAAAAGCATGGATTTGGTCAGAGAGTGGCTTATAATGTGGTGGAACAGAGTGAGAGCCGCATTGTATTCCGGACCAAAGATTCTGAAACAACCTACAAAAACTACCCTTTCCACTTTATTTTGGATATTGAATATATTTTGGATGGGGAGAGCGTAATTGAGAACTGGTATGTAACCAATACCGGAGATAATACCATGTATTTCTCCGTCGGTGGTCACGCGGCGTTTGCCTGTCCGCTGAATGGTCAGGGACGCGTGGGTCAGAAGGTGAAGCTGATCGGTGCGGAACACAAGAACATTATCTTCTCTTTAAGAGTCAACGAAA
>JAZUCP010000280.1:0-4121 GCA_045639165.1 Acetatifactor sp.
TCCATCAATACATAATCTGCAACCGCACGACCCGGATGTCGCATGATCTTAATCGTCTTTTTCAAGCTCCATCCATCCAGATACAGACCATAAATAAAGGAACATACAAAGAATCCCAGTACCCAAAGATACAACCATACCGGCGTATCCATTTTCCAGATCAATACGGACTGTGCCGATATTCCGAAAGATTGCAGCACGCACATCATTATAAAGGCAATGATTCCCGCCGAAAATCCTACATTAAATAAGTTGTAACCCATGTGCATCGTGGCAGTGTGTGCGGAGAGGGGCGGCAGTACATAGCCAATAAAAATACCTATACCAATTGCCATAATTCCATTCCCAATTTTTCCAAAAGGCATTAGATAAACCATCTCCGTCACAAATGGCGCCAGACAGGTCCCAAACATTGCCGTATAAATATATCGATTCAATCTGGTATGATGGGCTGCTGCATAAATACAGGTTCCCAATATTATAGGCAGAATATTCACCGGATTCTTCCCAAACAAGGCAAATCCCGCGTTAATATACATGGCGGCCAATGTGAGACCCGTAAAATTCACCTTTTCCGCAAGAAGTAACAGATATTCCATCAGCATGACCAAGGCAGCATTCAGTAGTGCTGCACCATAACCCCCGATCATAAAATAATCCGTAATCAGTGCATCTCTGGAAATGATGATCCTCTTCATTCCCTGTAAAATCTCTTCCGGTCTGTCCACAATAAATGCCGTAACCCCAAAATAAAGTATGGAGAATGCGATAAAGCGTCTGCACGCCTTGTCTCCTGCTTTTACATCAATCATACTTTCCCTCTTTTACTTTTCTTCCTTAAAATTTAAATAATGTACTTAAGATACCTCTTCCCAGGGATGCTCCTACATTTCCCCCCAGCTTTTTACCAAAGGACCCACCGATAGATTCACCGATTTCATTGCCAAGCTGTCTCCCAATGGTTCCCACAGCAGAAGTTGCTACACTTTTTACCGCTCTTCCTACTTTTTTCTTCTTAGCTTCCGCCGCCTTAGCTTCTGCTTTTGCCTTTGCAAGCGCTTCTTTTTCTGCGACCTTAATACGTTCCTTCTCTTCCTTCTCTGCTGCCTTTGCCACAGCCAGCTCCTCTGCCTCTTTAGCCGCAGCCTCCGCCTGAGCGATATTTTTTCTTTGCAGGAATTCATATGCAGAATCTCTGTCCATTTCCTGATTATATTTCATATACAAGAGATTGTCCTTGATCTTGGAATCTCTCTCCCTGTCATCAATAGGTCCCATCTGACTCTGGGGCGGCAGAATATCACATTTTTTCACCACTGTGGGAATACCTTCCTCATCCAACACAGAGATCAATGCTTCGCCGGTTCCCAAAGAAACCAATGTATCGTAGGTATCAAAATCCGGATTTTCTCTAAAGGACTGAGCAGCTGCCTTTGCTGCCTTTTGCTCATTGGGTGTATACGCACGAAGTGCATGCTGCACCTTGTTCCCCAACTGTGCCAGCACACCATCGGGAATATCTTTGGGATTTTGTGTAATAAAATAAATACCCACACCCTTAGAACGGATCAGCTTTACAACCTGCTCGATCTTCTGAAGCAGAGCCTTGGGTGCATCTTTAAATAATAAATGTGCCTCATCAAAGAAAAATACCATCTTAGGCTTTTCCTTATCCCCGGCTTCCGGTAAGGTTTCAAACAATTCGGACATCATCCAGAGCATAAAAGTGGCATACATGGTAGGATTATTAATCAGCTTTTGACAATCCAACACTTGAATCGTTCCTTTTCCGTCACAGTCCCTGCAGAACCAGTCGACAATATTCAATGCCGGCTCTCCAAAGAAGAATTCTGCTCCTTCACTTTCCAGTGCCACCACTGCTCTAATGATAGCCGCCACACTCTGCTTGGAAATATTACCATATTCCAGGGAATATTCCTTGGAATGATCTGCCACATACTGAAGCATGGATTTTAAATCTTTGGTATCAATGAGAAGCAATCCTTCATCATCTGCGATCTTAAATACGATGGTTAAAATATCTGACTGGGTATCATTTAAGTCCATGATTCTGCTTAAAAGCAGGGGGCCCATTTCCGAAATGGTGGTTCTTAAAGGAAGACCCTTTTCTCCGTAAACATCCCAGTATGTAGTGGGATAGGAAGAAAATTCATATCCTGCTTCCGCAAGCCCCATGGCATCTACACGCTTTTGCACATTTTCATTCATAGTGCCCACATTGCTCATGCCTGCCAGATCACCCTTAACGTCTGCCAGAAATACAGGCACTCCACAGGAACTGAAAGATTCCGCCATAACCTTTAAGGTAACGGTTTTACCCGTACCCGTTGCACCTGCAATCATTCCATGGCGGTTTACCATTTTGGGATAAATATATACCCTTTCCTCTCCTGAATTTCCAATCCATATTTTACGATCCTGATACATAGCAACCTCCACCTTTTATTGTAATTTGTAAATATATATGCGATAATAGCTATCTTCTGTTTCAAAGGCCTCTTCCTGAAGCAATTCCAACTTCAGATCTGCTGCATTTACAATATATGCTGCCGATAAAATATAGGTACACCCCAGCTCCCTTAGCGCTTCCGTATTGATCTGCAGGTCATTGTACCATGCTGTCCCTTTTTCGATATTATAATATCCGGGGATCTCTGCCGAGAATAAATAACACCGATTGCCCCAGTCATCATAATAATACTTTAGCCACTCATTTCTTTCCAACTCCGGTGCGATCACATCCCGGAATGCGTGTTTATACTCCACATCGTAATTGTTGGAATACCCGTCCAATGTATAAAATCCATGATACAATGTCGCCACGGGATCAATTCCAAGGCTCACCACCCGATACTCGGATTGCTCCAATCCCTCAGTTTCCCTGATATATTCCTCAACCTGCTCCATCACACCAATGGCAAAATAATCTGACCAGCTAATGGTTTCATACTCCGGCAGAACAATTTCTTGAACACAGTTTTTTACAGGAGAAGACTTTAATATGGACAAACTCATAATTCCCAGCACTGCCAAAAACGCCAGGCTTCCCAGCCATTTTTTCCATCTTTTCTGCTCCCACAAAATAGCCAGACTCAAAGCCAATACCGCATACCAGATGGCCGGTGCAATCCATAGAATACGTCCAAACTGAAAGGCCCCCAGAGATCCTAATCTTTCCCTAATGATCACACCTGCATTGCAATTCCACAATGTTGCTGCCAAACACAGCCCCAACAGAAAAGCCATTGCTGTTATGAGTTGCCGAAACATTCTTTTACATTGTACGGACCAGTTCTTTGCCGCAAAAAGCCCTATTAAAAGAACCACTGTTACAAGCATTATCACATACTTATGATAATCTACACTGTGATCTCCTCCGTTAATAAAATACTCCTTTAACACCACCCAAAATCCGGCCCCGGTCAATACATATTCACTCTTATGGGATACGAAAGAATCATTGATCCCCAGAATCTGAAAGATCAAGGACAGATTCAACAAGGAGTAAATGCCGGTCATTTCCAAGAAGGCCACAATAATTTCCCAATGGAAGCCTGCTCTTTTTGTGATGATCATAAATCCCAGTGCTATTCCCAACAGAATAATCCAGGTGTATCCGCACAACACCAGGGAGGACATGCCTGCATAAACAGCTATATACAACAGACTTTGCCACGTAAAACGCCTTTCCCACAGATTCCAAAAACACACCAGTAACAGGGGGATACCATACTGACTTAATCCGTACACAGGTAAAAACGGCAAAAAACAATACATAAGTCCAACAACAAAAGCCGTAAATCCATAACTTGTTAATCTGTCTGCTAAAAGAAACATTCCCGCAAACCCCACAAGTTGCCCTAAGATCGCCAATACTACATATGCAGCAAAGGGCGGCATTATCCTGAACAGCAGAACCGCCAGAGGTGCCGGTGGTGTCAGGGAAGTCAATGGCATACCATTCATGAACTCCGCAACTACATTTTTACCGGAAAACAGGTACTTTGCCTGATAAATATACGTGATAAGTTCCCCGTCCAACTGATCATGATAGGGTACAATGGCGTCCGTCCCCAGCATCAGCATGGGGACCTGTGCCA
>JAZUCP010000281.1:0-7828 GCA_045639165.1 Acetatifactor sp.
AACAGATACCTTCCTATACTGACGGGACGAATCAAATTGCAAAAGAATTCATAAGTGTTTCATTATTTGAACACAAATTGAACACAAATGATCAGTATAATGAGAATGTAAGATAAAGAAATACGGGAGGGCTAAGTTTAAAATGTACGATAACAACGGATTTTATACGAATGAAAATAAAGAGAACAATAATGGAAGTACCGGAGCGTATAGCAATTACTATAATCATAATTATGGAACTGCTTATACAAGCTATCGGGAGCAGCCGGCAAAGAAGAAATCCGGTCTTGGGGTAAAAGCAGTAACCTTTGCACTTTGCGGCGCCTTGTTTGGTGTGTTTGCGGGAGCAGGATTTTACGGGATAAATCTTTTAAATAATCATATGGTGAAGGAAGATGTGGTAGTAAGCACCCCTGTTGTGGAGGAGGTTGTTAAACCCATACCACAGGTACAGTACGGAGAAAATAAGATCATCAGCAGTGATGTAACTTCGGTTGTAGAAGAGGTTATGCCTGCAATGGTATCCATTGTAAATAAATATGTGCAGAAGAGCTCCTTCTTTGGTCAGACCTTTACCCAGGAAGCCAAGTCCAGCGGTTCCGGAATTATTCTGGCACAGGATGAGAAAGAGCTTTTGATCGCAACCAATTATCATGTAATTGAAGGCGCGGAAGAACTGGAGGTTACCTTTATTGACGGAAGTACAGCCAATGCACAGATCAAGGGTAAGGATTCTGGTATGGACCTGGCAGTCATCGCTATTCCGTTGGAATCCATTGATGCGGAAACCAGGCAGGCCATTACAGTGGCGGCACTGGGAGACAGTGAAGCCCTGAAGCTGGGTGAGCAGGTCATTGCCATCGGAAATGCACTGGGTTATGGTCAGTCCGTAACTGGTGGATGGGTCAGTGCGCTGAACCGTGAAGTAGGTATGGAGGATGGTTCCAAGGGAACCTTTATTCAGACAGATGCAGCCATCAATGGCGGTAACTCCGGCGGTGCATTGTTAAATATGAACGGTGAAGTGGTTGGTATTAATTCCAGCAAGATCAGCGGATATGGTGTGGAAGGTATGGGTTATGCTATTCCCATCTCCGCAGCAGAGCCCATTATTTCAGATTTGATGACCAAGGAAACCAGAGAAAAGGTTGCTGACGGCAATGTAGGTTATATGGGTATCTCCCTGCAGACCATTGATTCCGAAATGGCGGCATATTTAAGGATTCCTACAGGTGTATTGGTGACGGAGGTAGTAAAGGGAACACCGGCAGAAACAGCAGGATTGTTGCCACATGATATTATTACCAAGTTTGATGGGGATAAGATCTCGAATTACGAAGATCTGCAGGAAGCATTGCAGTACTGTGGTCCGGGAACTCAGGCGGATATCATCGTCATGAGACAGATCAAGGGCGAGTACACTGCGGTTGAGTTGGAGATTACCCTGGGAGAAAGACCGGAGTAGAATAGAAATTTTATAGTGATATAATGTTAGCGGGCTGTGGATGACAGTCCGCTTTTTACAGTTTTGCTAGAGGTTTATAAAAACTTCACTTGTATCCTTGTAACATATTAGGTATAATCAATGTTAGAGTGCAAGGCGAAGCCTTGAAATCAACAGGAAAACAAGCGGCAGCGAAGCCGAGGCATTTGGGTAGAAAACGCTTATATAGCTTGAAAATGCCCAGAGCCCCAATCAAGCCATCGAACGATCATGGCAGCAACAAAAATGGCAGTGAAAAACTTCCTAAGCCCGCTATAAGTGGAGGATATATGGCAGATAAACGAAATCATAATGATGATAATAATATAAACGAAGTGTTTGATTTTCGGGAAGTGAACACAGATAATTTGGAGCCCCAGGATGTGCCGGGTAAGGAAGCTTCTGAATTAAAGATGGCAGAGGTAACCGACGCCAAGGCTGAAAGTAAAAAAGAAGACAACGAAACGGACTATGAGGATGTGTGTTTCGTGTGCCGTCGTCCGGAAAGTAAAGCCGGAAGAATGTTTAAGATGCCCAACAATATTTGTGTGTGTGACGATTGCATGCACAAGACCATGGATGCGGTCAGCCAGTTTGATTATCAGGGCATGTTAAATGATCCCAGTCTCCAGGGCATGGATTCCTTGTTTGGAAAAGGGATGCCTAATATCCGCTTTTTAAATATTGCGGATCTTCAGGGGGACGGAGGGATTCCTAATAAGCAGAAGATCAAGAAGAAAAAGAAAGCAGAAGATGCACAGCCGGTGTTGAATATCAAGGATATTCCTGCACCTCACAAGATCAAGGCCAGTCTGGATGAATATGTGGTGGGTCAGGAGCATGCCAAGAAAGTCATCTCCGTTGCAGTATATAATCACTACAAGCGAGTAGCTACCGGTACCATGGATGAGATCGAGATTGAGAAATCCAATATGCTGATGATAGGACCTACCGGTTCCGGTAAGACTTATCTGGTAAAGACACTGGCAAAATTGCTGGATGTGCCCCTTGCCATTGCGGATGCTACCTCCTTAACAGAGGCCGGCTATATCGGTGATGATATTGAAAGCGTTGTGTCCAAGCTTTTAGCGGCTGCGGACAATGATGTAGAGAAAGCAGAAAGAGGCATTATCTTTATCGACGAGATCGATAAGATTGCAAAAAAGAAGAATACCACTTCCCGTGATGTAAGCGGTGAAAGTGTGCAGCAGGGAATGTTAAAACTTTTGGAAGGTGCAGAGGTTGAGGTGCCTGTAGGTGCCAACAGCAAGAATGCAATGGTTCCCCTGGCTACCGTAAATACCAGAAATATTTTATTTATCTGTGGCGGAGCCTTTCCGGATCTGGAAGAGATCATTAAGGAACGTTTGACCAAGACTGCGGCCATCGGTTTTAATGCCACTTTAAAGGATGCCTTTAACAATGATCCTAACCTGTTAAGAAAAGTAACCACCGAGGATCTGCGTAAATTCGGTATGATTCCAGAGTTCTTAGGTCGTCTGCCCATCGTTTATACCTTGGAAGGTCTGACAAAAGAGATGATGATTAAGATCCTGAAAGAGCCGAAAAATGCCATTTTAAAGCAGTACCAGAAGCTGTTAGAGTTGGATGAGGTGAAGCTGGAGTTCAATGATGAGGCTTTGGAAGCCATTGCAGACAAGGCTATGGAGCGGGATACCGGTGCCAGGGCATTGCGGTCCATTATTGAAGAATTTATGCTGGATATCATGTATGAGATTCCAAAGGATGATAATATCGGACGAGTTACCATTACCAGGGAGTATATCCAGGGAACCGGCGGTCCCATCATTGATATTCGAAGCAATAAACTGATCGGCAGTATGGATTCCCTGAATACGGTGGAATCCTGATAGGAGGCTGTAAATGAGCTGGATGCACTTACCACACGATCATGGGCAGAATTCACAAAAGCTTACAGAGCATCTTCCGGAGGAAGGGGCTTTTCAAAAGGTAACAGATCAGCTTCGATTGCTGGGGGATGCCAGCCGATTGAAGATTTTCTGGATTCTTTGCCACTGTGAAGAATGTGTGATCAATATATCCGCCATGATGGAGATGTCCAGTCCGGCGGTGGCCCATCATTTGAAATTGTTAAAAACAGCCGGTCTTGTTACCACTCGTCGGGAAGGCAAGGAGGTATACTATAAAGCCGCTGAAACAGATCAAACTGCCATGCTCCATGATATGGTAGAGCGGTTGATGATCATCACCTGTCCCAGCGGATTGGATTAAGATTATAAATGCACCGAGGTTTTGTACGCAGTGGGGGAGAGCCCTGTTACGCGTTTGAACATTCGGGTAAAATGATGAATACTTGTATAGCCAAGAAGTTCTGAAATCTGGGTAATATTGTAATTGCCCTCACGGATGAGCTTCTTGGCTTCTTTTATTTTCAGGTCGATCCAGTAATCCACCGGACTGGTGCCGGTTCCTTCCTTGAAAATGCGGCAAAGATAGGTGCGGCTCAAGGAAAAGTGATCGCACAAAGACTCCAATGAAGGAGCTGCATAGATCTGTTCGCTGATAAAGGTTTCTATGGAGCTGACCAGAGAGCTTTCCGCGATATGGCGGGAGGTTTTGGTGTGAAGCATGGTCTGTACTGAGGCTTCATCAATGCGGATCAGGGAGAATAAAAATTCTACCAGGTAACATTGCATCAGCTGAACCGAACCGGGAATGGCATGGGAGAAATTCAACGGCGATTTATCAAAGTAATCTCCCGGCAGGTGTCCCAGAGCATTGCGGGCTTCCTTCAAAAATAAGGAGAGGATCTTGCGGGAATCCTTTTCCAGAGTGAAGATCTTCCGGGTAAAATAAGACATCAGCGGACTGGTACATGCAAAGGAGATTACCACCAGATTGCTGCTGTCCCGATGATTGGAGATATGGGAGTGGGGCTCCATGGGGGTGTGGAAGATCACCTGTCCCTTGGAAAGCTCGCAGCCCACCCCATCCACAATGGCGTTGATGCATCCGTCATCCACATATACCATTTCCCAGAAATCATGCTTTTCCGATGGATGATAAAAAGTTTTATCAAATTCAAAATAATAAACAGAATGAAAGCCGGCGATCTCTATTTCCGGTTGTATGGGCATTAATTGAAAATCCATAAATGACTCCTTGTACGAATTGGGACGATATGTTAAATATTTAAAAACATATTCCAAATACTTTACTGTGATTTTATCATAAAATTGGTATATAAACAATGGGGATTCAAATATTCTCAGTACCATATGTTAAGGAGAAGCGTTGCTGTTTAGGCAGACGCGCTGAAAAAAGAAAGGAGTATCATAATGGATTTTTTATCAACTGTAAAGGGAAGTTTATTGGAAGGATTTTATCCAAAAGGATGGGATATGGCAAAGATCGATGCCTGCTGTGAAAAGGGCATGGCAAGGGAAGATTTCTGGAACAAGGATTTCCAGCCCATCGAGTGCGACAATATCAATGATTTCGATACCTTAATGGGACATGAAATTGCACTGCAGATCAAGCTGGCTAAGGACGAAGGCAAGAAGCTGGCAATGATCCTGCCGGTAGGTCCTATGGGTATGTATAAGTGGGCTGTGTATTTCTTGACCGCATGGAAGGTGGATTGTAAGCATGTTTACACCTTCAATATGGATGAATGGTCAGATGGAGAAGGTAATACCCTTTCTTCCGACAATCCTGCATCTTTTGAATACAGCATGAAGCAGGCATTTTTTGATAAGCTGGGTGAGTTAACTGTTCCGGCGGAGCAGAGAAACTTTGCTACCAAGGAAAATCTTCCTACTTATCCGGGCAAAATCGCAGCATTAAAGGCAGAAGGCGCAAAACTGGTTCTGGTATTTGGTATTGGAAGAATGTGTCATATTGCGTTCTGGGAGCCACAGTTTGCAGAGGAGTATGCTTCAGAGGAAGAATGGAAGGCAGCACCTTACCGCATCGGTGCAAAATTACATCCATTAACCATTGAGCAAAATGCACTTACCAGCTTTAAGAGCCGTACCACATTAGTTCCTTGCAGAGCAAACACCATTGGTCCCGGTCTGTTCCTGCAGGCAGATTATATTATCGGCGGAGCGGATGGTACTCTTGGCAGAGGAATGCAGTGGCAGGGTATGAGCTTCCTGACCACCTTACATTACGGACCGGATATGAATATCACTTCTACCTATATGCCTACTTTACCTGGCAAGTTGTTCTATTTGAAAGAACTGGCAGGTCCATTGGTAGCTGAATGTAATTAATTGTTGGAATACATATGAATATTTTGAATAAAAGTATGGAGGAATCAGATGTATACAGTTTTAGTTATATCCTGTCATCCCGATGATGTGGAGATCGCATGTGCAGGAACTTTGTTGAAATGTAAAGAACGTGGAGACAGAGTCGTGGTTTGTCATTTGTGCAGTGGTGACAAGGGACACGAGATCATAATGCCAAAAGAATTGGCTGAAATGCGTGCAGAAGAGGCCATAAAGGCAGGACGTCTCGGCGATATCGAGGTGATGTGGGGTGGCTTTGATGATTTGGAGATCTACGACAATAATAAAGCATCCAGAGATAAGGTGGTAAATATCATTCGTAAAGTCGATCCTGACTTTATCATTACCCACGATCCTGAGGATTATATGCCGGATCACAATGCGGTATCCAAATTGGTATTCGATGCATCCTTTGCAGCTACTTGCCCTCACTATTTCACAGAAGAGAAAGGTGCTGCAAAACTGGTGCCCATTTATTATATGGATACTCTCTGTGGTGTCAACTTCAATCCTACTGAATATGTAGATGTAACGCCTTATATTGATAAGAAGATTGAAATGTTAAACTGCCATGAATCCCAGATCGTTTGGATGCGAGAGCATGATCATATTGATTTTCCGGATATGGTAAGAACTTGCTGTCGCTACAGAGGATTTCAGTGTGGTGCAGAGTACGCGGAAGGCTTTAAGCAGTGCCAGGTTTATTTGAAGGGAACCACCAAGAGGCTGCTGCCGTAGGGATTGCGTACTTATTAATTGCATATATAATATTGACTGCCCGGTGTTGAGCCGGGCAGTTTTTATATCTAAATTAGAATCTATTTCCTCCCTTCCCCCAAAAAAGCATCTTGACAAAACCACTTACCGGTCGTATGATATAGATAACAATTAAAAGTTTGTTTAATTGTTTAAAGCAAAAATAAAACATAGGAAGGTGTATTATGCAGAAAACATATAAGATTGAAGTGGATTGTGCTAATTGTGCAAGAAAGATGGAAGAAGCAACCAAGAAAGTGGCAGGTGTAGTAGGTGCTACTGTTAGCTTTATGACTCAGAAGATGAATGTGGAGTTTGCAGAGGGTGCAGATGAAAAAGCGGTTATGAAAGCTGTAGTGAAAGCCTGTAAGAAAGTAGAAGCAGATTGTGAGATTTTTTTATAGACCAAGAGCATCTGCTCCGGAAAGTGAGATGTTATGACTAGAAAGCAGAAAAAAGTTCTGTATCGTATTGTAATCGCTTCGGTGCTGCTGATCGGAATTCAGTTTTTGCCTTTGGAAGGCTGGATGAAATGTGCGGTTTATATGCTGCCTTATCTGGTGGTAGGGTACGATATTTTAAAGAAGGCATTTCTGGGAATTGTACATGGAGAGATTTTTGATGAGAATTTCCTGATGGCAGTGGCTACAGTGGGGGCGATCTTATTGGGTGATTACGCAGAAGGAACGGCAGTTATGCTCTTTTATCAGGTGGGCGAGCTGTTTCAAAGCTATGCAGTGGGAAAGAGCCGCAGAAATATTGCTGCGTTGATGGATATTCGTCCGGATTATGCCAATGTAGAAGATGAGAATGGGCAGTTGATAACAGTGTCGCCGGACGAGGTAGCAGTGGGAACTGTGATTGTAGTAAAACCCGGAGAAAGGATTCCCCTGGACGGTGTGGTGATAGAAGGACGTGGTACCTTAAATACCAGTGCCTTGACAGGAGAAAGTCTTCCCAAGGAGGTAGGACCGGAGGATGAGGTAATCAGTGGATGTGTAAATCTGACCGGCCTTTTGAAGATCCGCACAAATAAGGAATTCGGTGAAAGTACAGTTTCCAGGATCTTAGAACTGGTGGAGAATTCCGCTATGAAAAAGGCGCGTGCGGAGAATTTTATTACCAAATTTGCACATTATTATACGCCTGCAGTTTGTTATGGAGCGGTGGCCCTGGCTATTTTGCCACCCCTTGTGAATATACTTATATGGAACAATCCGGCAGCCTGGTCGGTATGGATCACCAGAGCACTGACTTTTCTGGTAATCAGCTGCCCTTGTGCATTGGTTATTTCCATTCCCTTAAGCTTTTT
>JAZUCP010000282.1:0-18986 GCA_045639165.1 Acetatifactor sp.
TTCCTGAATCTCCTTCTTGCCTGCTGGCTTAAAAAGAAAATCCAAACTTTACTTGGTTTTTGTTCTTCTGAACTTATTCTTAGAATCGTTCAGGGTTGGTCATGTTGTTCAGTTATCAAGGTTCTTTCGCGTCGCTCTCGGCGACAGCTTGTTTATAATAGCACAGCGTTTTTCATTTGTCAACAACTTTTTCAAAGTTTTTTTAAAAAAGTTTTTTATCCAAATGAACTGCTTTTTTTGAAAGCAAAATGACGTATCTCTGGAAGAGCGGAGAAAGAGGGATTTGAACCCTCGCGCCGGTCACCCGACCTACACCCTTAGCAGGGGCGCCTCTTCGGCCTCTTGAGTATTTCTCCGAATTCAATATCTCCATATGACACGTCATTTAACGCAAAACATATTATACTAGACTTTGTACCTTCTGTCAATCTCTTTTTTTTAAATACTTTTATTTTGCATTGATGGCGCGATGGATCACTTATATTTCTTTTATTTCCATAAATATACTGTTTTATACATCAATATATTCCATTTTGCATTGAACTACAATATATTGTTTTACTTCTTGTATTTGAACACTATATATATAGGAAGAAAGTACTCTCTTTTTTCTCTTAATTAAGTAATCAGGCAGCCCACTTTTAAATGTAGGCTGCCTTAAATTTAACCTTTTTTATTGCTTTTTCGCAACGAAATTATTCCTGAACCTCCACTTCGCTGCCGTCAGCTTCGATCTTATTCGGATTTTCTTTTACCTTTGCGATGCTTGCTACGCTGGTATCCTTCTCCATATCCAAATTGATCAGCTTCACGCCGGAAGTAATTCTGCCAAGAGTCGAGATGTCAGAAACATTGATTCGAATAATAATTCCTTCTGTCGTAATGATCATCAACTCCTGATTATCTTTTACGGCCTTTGCTCCGACGATGTTTCCTGTCTTGCTGTGGATCTTATAACACTTTACACCCTTTCCGCCACGGAGCTGAGGGGTAAACTCATCCATAGGTGTTCTCTTACCCATGCCTCGCTCAGAAACGATCAGCAGTTCATCTCCCTGAGTATCCATCTGCATTGCCACAACTTCGTCGCCTGCAGACAATTTCATACCGATCACACCCATAGATGCGCGTCCGGTTGAACGAACATCCTCTTCATTGAAGCGGATACACTGACCAAACTTCGTTACCAAAATGATATCTTTCTTTCCGTCGGTGAATTTTACCTCAATCAGATCATCATCATCTTTCAGGTTGATCGCCTGGATTCCTGTCTTTCTGATATTCTGATATTCGGTTATCTGAGTCTTCTTCACCATACCGCTCTTGGTAGCCATGAACAGATAATGATCTTCCTCAAATTCACGGATAGGAATCACTGCCGTCACTTTCTCACCGGAGGTCAGCTGGATCAGGTTAACAATCGCCGTTCCTCTCGCAGTACGTCCCGCCTCGGGGATCTCATAGGTCTTCAGACGGTATACCTTACCCTTATTGGTAAAGAACATCAGTGAATGATGAGTGGTAGTCATAAGCAGATCAACGATATAATCTTCCTCTATGGTCTGCATACCCTTGATTCCCTTGCCGCCGCGATGCTGAGCACGGAAATTATTTTCACTCATTCGCTTGATATAACCTAAATTGGTCATTGCGATAATGGTGGTATCGTCAGCAATCAGATCCTCCATACGCATTTCATCTGCCGCAAAACCGATTCTTGTGCGTCTTTCATCTCCAAACTTTGCACCGATGATCAGCAATTCTTCTTTGATTACAGCAAGCAATTTCTTATTGTCAGCCAAAATAGCTTTTAATTCAGCAATTTTCGCCTGCAGCTCACGATACTCATTCTCCAGCTTCTCTCTTTCCAGACCGGTCAGAGCGCGGATACGCATATCCACGATTGCCTGTGCCTGTACATCAGTGAGACCGAAACGCTCACAAAGTCTCTGCTTTGCCTCCTGAGTGGTTCTGGAAGAACGAACAATATGGATTACCTCGTCAATATTGTCCAAAGCAATGAGCAAGCCCTCCAAAATATGAGCGCGCTCCTCTGCTTTATTCAGATCGTATTTGGTACGACGGGTAACAACCTCCTCCTGATGCTTCAGATAATGCTTCAGCATATCCAAAAGGTTCAGGATGCGAGGCTCGTTGTTTACCAGTGCCAGCATGATCACACCAAAGCTGGTCTGCAGCTCTGTGTGCTTCAATAACTGATTCAAAACAATATTTGCGTTCACGTCGCGGCGAAGTTCGATCACCACGCGCATACCGCTGCGGTCAGACTCATCGCGCAGGTCGGTAATACCTTCAACGCGCTTATCCTTCACCAATTCAGCGATTTTCTCAACCAACTTAGCCTTATTCACCTCGTAGGGAAGCTCAGTCACCACGATACGGCTCTTTCCGTTAGACATGGGCTCAATATTGGTAATTGCGCGAACCGGAATCTTACCGCGGCCGGTGCGATATGCCTCCTCGATGCCGGAACGGCCGAGAATTTCTGCTCCGGTGGGGAAGTCAGGACCTTTTACGATCTGAAGAAGTTCTTCAACATCGGTATCTCTATCCTCAATTACTCTATTATCAATAATTTTTACTACACCGTCAATTACCTCTCTCAGATTGTGAGGAGGAATATTGGTTGCCATACCTACCGCAATACCGGTGGTACCATTAACCAGCAGATTAGGGAAGCGGGCAGGCAAAACTACCGGCTCTTTCTCCGTCTCATCAAAGTTAGGAACAAAGTCTACGGTATCTTTATTGATATCCGCCAGCATCTCCATAGCAATCTTGCTGAGGCGCGCCTCGGTATAACGCATTGCAGCCGCACCGTCGCCGTCCACGGAACCGAAGTTTCCGTGACCGTCAACCAATGTATAACGCATGGACCAATCCTGCGCCATATTGACTAATGCTCCGTAAATAGAGCTGTCACCGTGAGGATGGTATTTACCCATGGTATCACCGACGATACGCGCACACTTACGATGAGGCTTGTCGGGACCATTGTTCAACTCAATCATCGAATACAGAATACGTCTCTGTACCGGCTTCAAACCGTCTCTTACATCGGGAAGGGCTCGGGAAGCGATAACACTCATGGAATAATCGATGTAAGATTTTTCCATCGTTTTTTTCAGATCCACATCATGGACCTGGTCAAAAATATGCTCATCCATCTTTTATCCTCCCTCCTGATTACACGTCCAGATTCTGAACGTACTTTGCGTTTGTTAAAATAAATTCACGACGAGGCTCTACCTTATCACCCATCAAGGTATTAAAGGTCAGATCCAACTCCGCCTCGGATTCTTCGTCGATAATTACTTTCTTTAAGACACGTCTCTCGGGATCCATTGTCGTCTCCCAAAGCTGCTCGGCATCCATCTCACCCAGACCTTTATAACGCTGGATTTTATTATTCTGGTCTCTGCCGATCTGCTTGAGGATATCATTCAATTCCTCATCACTGTATGCATACCAGACTTTTTTATTCTTTTCAATCTTATAAAGGGGCGGCTGCGCCATATATACGTATCCCTGACGGATGAGTTCCGGCATGAATCTGTACAGGAAGGTCAACAGCAGGGTACTAATATGAGCGCCGTCGACGTCAGCATCGGTCATCAGAATAATTTTATGGTAGCGAAGCTTATTGATGTCGAAATCATCATGGATACCGGTACCGAAAGCGGTGATCATCGCCTTAATCTCCGCGTTTGCGTAGATTTTATCCAGTCTTGCCTTCTCCACGTTCAGAATCTTACCGCGCAGGGGAAGAATCGCCTGAGTATTACGAGAGCGGGCAGTCTTTGCGGAACCACCTGCAGAATCTCCCTCTACAATGAAAATCTCGCAGTTTGCGGGATTCTTATCTGAACAGTCCGCTAACTTTCCGGGAAGTGCAGTGCTGTCGAGAGCCGTCTTTCTTCTGGCAATGTCTCTTGCCTTTCTTGCTGCTTCACGAGCGCGCTGCGCAACAATCGCCTTCTCACAGATGAGTTTTGCAACTGCCGGATGCTGCTCCAGGAAATAAGTGAGCTGTTCACTCACGATAGCATCCACCGCAGTTTTCGCCTCACTGTTACCCAGCTTCTGCTTCGTCTGTCCCTCGAACTGAGGCTCACCGATCTTGATGCTGACGATTGCGGTCATACCTTCACGGATATCATCACCGGAAAGGTTCTGCTCGCTGTCTTTCAAAAGCTTATTCTTTCTCGCGTAGTCGTTAAACGTCTTTGTGAGCGCATTACGGAAACCGGTCAGGTGCATACCACCCTCCGGGGTAACGATATTATTTACATAGCTGTAGGTGCTCTCGTTGAAGGAATCATTGTGCTGCAGAGCAACCTCAACATAGATACCGTTTACGTTACCTTCACAGTAAATAATGTCCTCATAAAGAGCAGTCTTACTCTTATTCAAATAGGTTACAAACTCCTTGATACCGCCCTCGTAGTGGAATGTTCTCTCCTCCACCTGCTCACCGCGCTTATCACGAAGCACAATCTTCAAGTTCTTCGTCAAGAAAGCAGTCTCGCGAAGTCTGGTCTTTAAAATTTCAAAATCATATTCTGTGGTTTCGGTAAAAATGAGCGGATCGGGTTTAAACGTTACTGTGGAACCATGCTCAGACTTTTTACAGGTTCCGATCACCTCAAGACTTTTTACCACATGACCTCTCTCATAGCGCTGATGATAAATCTTTCCTCCTTGGTAAATCTTTACCTCCAGCCACTCGGACAATGCGTTTACTACGGATGCACCTACACCGTGAAGACCTCCGGAAACCTTATAAGCTCCACCACCGAACTTACCTCCGGCATGAAGCACGGTAAAAATAACCTCTACTGCAGGAACTCCTGCCTTTGGATGCAGATCAACGGGCATTCCTCGTCCGTCATCGATAACGGTGATGGAATTGTCCTCATTAATCTCAACCTGGATCGTGGTACAGAAACCCGCCAAAGACTCATCTACCGAGTTGTCTACGATCTCATAGACCAAATGATGAAGTCCACGGCTGGATGTCGTTCCAATATACATACCCGGTCTTTTACGGACTGCTTCCAGTCCTTCCAGAATCTGTATTTGTTCTGCACTGTAATCTGAACTCATTGGTACCCTCCTACTTTATTGTCCATTACATGAAAAATTTTATTGATAGAAAAACGATTTTTCACAAACTCATCCAAACCGGTACAGGTCAGCATGGTCTGTATATGATTGATCCGGCCAAGCAGGTTTTCCTGTCTGCTGCTGTCAAGCTCGGATAATACATCATCCAATAATAATACCGGATATTCCTTCGATTGAGACTTTACCAGTTCGATTTCTGCTAATTTCAGCGATAAGGCTGCACTTCTTTGCTGCCCCTGAGAACCGTACTTTCTAAGGTCTATCCCGTTGGAAATAAAACAAATGTCATCCCGGTGCGGCCCGGTGAGTGTCAATTTTTGATGACGATCCCTATCCGCTCCCCGCATCAATTCCTCCTCGAACCGATCTGCACTCACATTCGGCTCGTAGGAAAGAACCAGTTCTTCCTTCCCCCCGGTCAGAGAAAAGTGAATCTCTTTCACAATATCATTTAGCTGATTTAAAAATTTTTCTCTGGCCTCAATGATATATTTGCCGTAATTTACCAGTTTTATATCATAGAGCGGCAGAATTTCTTCATATTCCGGCTTCACCCACAGATCTTTGAGCATCTTATTTCGATCTGCCAGCACTTTGTTATAAGCAGACAACTGGCTGGTATAAAGCCGGTCAAGCTGACAGAGTTCCAAGTCCATAAATCTTCTTCGCTCTGCCGGACCGTTTTTCACCATAGACAAATCTTCCGGAGAAAAGATAATCACATGGATCAGCCCGAACAATTCGCTGGCTCTGCGAATAGGTATCCCATCGATGGCTATCCCCTTTGACTTATTCTTTCGAATATGCATGTCGATCCGATGATCCAGCCCATTTTTGCAGATGATCATCTTAATATGTGCTTCTTCCTCGCCAAACCGAATCATCTCCCGGTCTTTCGCTCCCTTATGTGATCGCGAAGTAGCGCAAAGATATACCGACTCCAATATATTCGTCTTTCCCTGAGCATTATCCCCATAGATGATATTTGTCTTTTCGTCAAACTCTACCTTTAATTCCGGATAATTTCTGAAATTCTGAATTTCAAGTGATTTAATTTCCATAAAATCCCTGTTAAAAACTATTTTTCTACGGTAACCGTCTTTCCGTTATAACTAAAGGTATCTCCCGGATAAAGCTTACGGCCGCGGCGCACATCCACCTCACCGTTCACAGAAACCAAGCCATCCGTAATAACAAACTTTGCATCCACGCCGGAGGACACCATATTTGCCAGTTTCATTGCCTGGCCAAGCTTAATAAACTCATCTTTGATTTTTATAGAATTCATAATTAACCTCTTGCTGAATCAATATTTACCGGAAGGATCAGATAGATGTAATTCTGCTCGTCATCGCGGATGAAGCAAGGCGCCTTTGAATTGATCATGTAAAGGCTAACTTCCTCATCATCGATCACGCGAAGTGCATCAATCAGGAAACGAGGGTTAAAACCGATCATGATATCCTTACCGTTCTTCGTCACCGTAATATTTTCCTTCATGGATCCGATAGCAGAAGTAATACCCAGTTCCATCTCCTCATCATTGATCTTAATGATGATCGGCTTCTTATCACTCTCACGGATCAACAATACAGAACGCTCAATACAATCCAAAAGTTCCTTTTTATTCAAAACAACTTTTGTATCATAGTCGCTGGAAAGCATCTGATTAATCTTAAAATACTCTCCTTCAATCAGTCGTGAAACAACTACCGTATCATCAAATTCAAACAAAATATGATTGTTTCCGAAGAAAATCAAAACTTCTTTGTCCTTATCTCCGCTCAAAATACGGCTGATCTCATTCAGAGTTTTTCCGGGAACAACCACCTTCTTATGTCCGTAGTTATCCTTCAACTGAATCTTTCGGATAGAGATTCTATGTCCGTCCAGAGAAACTACCTTCAGTTCACTCTCATTTACCTCAAACAATTCACCGGTCATCAGCTTGTTGTTTTCGTTTGCGGCAATAGAAAAAATCGTCTGACGGATCACTTCCTTCAAGGTAAACTGTGAAATACTGATATAATCATTTTTTTCAATCACAGGCAGATAAGAAAATTCATCTCCGCTCTTACCGCTGATTTTAAAGTTAGCTTTCTCACAGCTGATAGATACATTGTAATTGTCATCGGTCTCGATGGTGACTTCACTGTCGGGTAATTTTCTGATGATCTCAGAGAACAGCTTTGCATCAATGGCAACCTTACCGCGCTCATGTACTTCGCCCTTAACAATAGTTTCAATTCCCAGTTCCATATCATTGGAGGTCATCTTGATCTCCATCGGACTGGCTTCGATAAGAATACATTCAAGGATAGGCATGGTAGTCTTAGAGGGAACAGCCTTAAGGGAAATATTGATGCTGTTCACTAAATCCGATTTTGCAAATGTGAGTTTCATAATAGTCTCCTTTCGCGCGCGAAGCATATAATAAAAGAATAAAAAGACAGTAGTTGTAGTAGTAGGTGCTGTGGAAATGTTGAAAAGTCCCTAAAACCCTTGATTTATAAAGGAAAAGTGGTGGGGACAAGTATGTGTATAACTTAAGATTAACCTGTGGATAAAGTTAAAGTTTTCCACAATGAAAATTAGTTAAAAAATTAAAAGTAAGTTATTCACATCCTATCCACTGGTTATCCACGAGAAATCCACAAAAAAATGTGGATAAATCACGAAGGATATATTTTTTTCTTTAAAATTTCCACGGTGTTTGCCAAAGACTCGTTTGTCTCCAAGTCCTTTGTAATCTTCTCAATTCCGTTTATGATCGTCGTGTGATCACGGTTTCCCATGTATTTTCCAATTTGCTGCAAGGTGGCAGTTGTCATCGTTCGGCAAAGGTACATAGCGATCTGTCTGGGATAGACAACGTCTTTGCTCTTCTTTTTGGAGGCAATATCGGTGGGAGTACACTTATAATGTTCCGCTACCATCTGAATGATCGTTTCCGGTGACACCTCTCTCGCTGCATTCGGGGAGATCATATCTTTAAGCGCCTCTTCAGCAAGCTTTAAGTTGATTTCTTTATTATCCAGTTTAGATAAAGCAACGATCTTTGTGAGTGCGCCTTCTAACTCACGGATATTAGATTTGATGTTATTGGCAATATACTTGATGACTTCGTCGTCAATATTGTAGCCTTCCATCTCTTCTTTCTTATTTAATATAGCAACTCTTGTTTCGTAGTCCGGAGACTGAATATCTACGGTCAGACCCCATTCAAATCGGGAGATCAGACGCTCCTCCAACGTATTAAAATCCTTCGGCGGACGGTCACTGGAGATAATAATCTGTTTTTTCGCGTCATGAAGCGCGTTGAATGTATGGAAGAATTCTTCCTGCGTACCTTCTTTTCCGACAATGAACTGAATATCGTCGATGAGAAGTACATCATTGTTACGATATTTTTCGCGGAATTCGCTCATGTTTGTGTCGGTGCGGCTTTTGTTACGGATAGATTCGATCAATTCATAGGTGAACTTCTCGGAAGAAACGTACATTACCCGGGTAGAAGGATTATTTTTTAATATGAAGTTAGCGATAGAATGCATCAAATGGGTTTTACCAAGTCCTACTCCACCGTAAATAAACAGTGGGTTATAGACTTCGGCGGGTGATTCGGCAACCGCCAAAGATGCAGCGTGTGCCATACGGTTATTAGAACCTACAACAAAAGAATCAAAAGTGTATTTAGGATTAATGCCGGCGCGAACGGCAGTATCCGACACGGACTCAGGCTCGGAAGCCTTCACTTTGGTGGACTTATCTGTAGTTAAAATGATATTACAACCAAAGCCGGTTACTTCTTCAATGGAAACCTGCAGCAGATGAATATATTTCTTTTCAATAATTTTTACAAATCCCATACCGTCAGGAACAAACAGAGTGATGGTGTGTTTAGCTTCATCCACATCTGTGATAGAAAGCGGTAATAAGAATGTATTCAGAGAGATGTCGGAGATACCATAATCTTCCTGTAATTTCAGCAGGATATCGCCCCAGCTTTGCGTAATCTTGTTCAACATATCGAATTCTCCCGAGTAGAAAGGCAAAATAAGCCATATACATTTATTCTAACCGATTTATGAAAAAAAAGCAATGGAAAGTTGATTGGTAATTTATCCACAAAGTTATCCACATTTAATGTAGATTTGTGGATAAACTGTGGAAAAGTATGTGGATTTAATGTGAGTTACTGTGGAAAACAGGCCAAAATGTGTGGACAACAGAAAAATATAAAGATAAGGCAAAAAAAACTTGACGGATAAACATAATTTTTATATAATGGAAGCGATGCTTTTTAAAAAGGAGGTGTTTTCACATGGTAACAACATTTCGTCCTCACAAGAAACAGAGAAGTAAAGTTCATGGTTTCAGAGCTAGAATGAGTACCGCAGGCGGCCGGAAGGTATTAGCTTCCAGAAGAGCAAAAGGTAGAAAAGTTTTATCCGCATAGGCCGCAGTCATGTGGCCTTTTGTTTTCGTAAAGGTATTGCCAATATGGGAAAATTGATTTCGTTAAAAAACAGAGAATTTCAGACTGTTTATGGGAGCGGTGTTTCATTTGCAAACCGCAATCTGGTGATGTATGTGTTGCCGAATGATCTTTCAGATAATCGGATAGGTATTTCTGTGAGCAAAAAAGTAGGGAACAGTGTGGTAAGACATCGCGTAAAACGAATTATCCGTGAAAGTTATCGATTGAATCGTGATAACGTAAAGAGCGGCCTTGATATTGTCATCATTGCCCGAAAAGAAGCAAAGGAAAAGAGCTATCAGGAACTTGAACAATCGATGATGCATCTGTACAGACTCCATCGTATTTCCACGCATATCAGTAATAAGGTAAAAACAGAATCATGATCAAGAAATTTTTAATCGGTTGTGTAAGATTTTATCGAAATTATTTATCCGGCCTAAAGGGTGCGCCCTGTTGCCGGTATATTCCTACCTGTTCAGAATATGCGTTGGAAGCGTTGGAAAAATACGGTGCATTGAAAGGGAGCTGGCTTGCCATAAAACGCATTCTCAGATGTCACCCTTTTGCAAAAGGTGGGTACGATCCGGTACCCTGAAACTAAGGAGGCTATTTTGGAGTTCTTATTGCTGACGAAAAGTTCGGCCTTTTTGATCGGGCCGATCGCTACACTGCTTGGTTACATCATGGATTTTATCTATGAAGCATGTTCACTTATCGGAATTCAAAACATCGGTTTGTGTATTATTCTGTTTACCATAATCACAAACGTTTTGATGCTTCCCCTGACGATCAAGCAGCAGAAGTTTACGAAATTGAATGCTGTAATGAGTCCCGAACTTCAGGAGATTCAGAAAAAGTATAAAGACAAGAAGGATCAAGTCTCTATGCAGAAGCAGCAGGCAGAGACTCAGGCTATTTATGAGAAGTACGGTGCTTCTCCCACAGCAGGCTGTCTGCCTTTATTGATCCAGTTTCCCGTCATGTTTGCACTGTACCGGGTAATTTACAATATTCCCGCGTACATCAATGATATCAAAGCAATTTACTGTCAGGTGGCAGAGCCGCTTAAGGAACTGTTTACCAGCCAGGAGGTAATTGAGTCTTACAAAGAGTTTGTTGATTTGGCAGGTGCAAACAATTTTCCGGTAACTAAGTATAATTACATGGAAACAAATTATATTGTCGATCTGTTGTATCAGTTTGACGCATCAGAATGGACAAAGTTGAAGGATATTTTCCCTACTCTTTCCGGAACGATCGAGTCCACTGCCGCAGAAGTTATCAATTTGAATAATTTCTTAGGCGGAATCAATCTGATGGAGGCTCCCGGATTTAAAATTTCCATCGCTCTCATCATCCCGATTCTGGCAGGTCTGACTCAGTGGATCTCCACCAAATTGATGGAGAAGGAAAATCCGAGATCTTCTGACAGTGATAATGAAAGTTCAATGGCAAAGAGCATGAAGAGCATGAACAATATCATGCCTCTGATGTCAGTATTCTTCTGTATCACATTGCCTGCATGTATCGGTATTTACTGGATTGCCAGCAGTGTGGTTCGTACAGTGATCCAGCTGTACGTAAATAATTCCATGAAGAGCATTTCTATGGAAGATTTGATTCGTGCCAATATCGAAAAGCAAAACAAAAAGAGAGTAAAAAAAGGTCTTCCCCCGATCAGCGCAGATGCATCTATCCGTACTACACAGCGTGCGCAGGAAATCATGGCACAGAATGCAGAGCGTGAGCGATTGAAAGAAGAAAAACTTAAGGAATTAAAGGCACAGGGTAAGTTGCCGAATGTTGATTTGGAAAAGAAGCCACAGAACAGCATTGCAGCAAAGGCGCGTATGGTACAGGAATATAATGAACGTACCGGTGGAAAGAAGTAAGGAGAGTAAGATGAACGAATATATTCAGTTTTCTGCCAAGACGGTAGATGAGGCCATCACAAAGGCTGCCATTGAACTTGGAATTGCCAGCGTGGATATGGAATATGAAGTTATTGATAAGGGAAGCACAGGTATTCTCGGTCTTTTCAATACTAAGCCTGCAGTTATTAAGGCGAGAAAGAAATTTGTACCTAAGACCTCCGAGGAAATTGCGGTAGAGTTCCTGAAAGATGTATTTAAGTCCATGAATATGGAAGTAAATATTGAAGCTACAGTTGAGGAGTCTGAGGAAGAAAAGACCATCAGCCTTGATCTTTCCGGCAGCGAGATGGGTGTGCTGATTGGTAAGAGAGGACAGACACTGGATTCTCTTCAGTATCTGGCAAGCCTTGTTGTAAATAAGGGCGAGGAGAACTACATCCGCGTCAAGGTAGACACCGAAAATTATCGTGCAAGAAGAAAGGCTACGCTGGAAAAGCTCGCTAAGAATATTGCAGCGAAGGTAAAGAGAACCAGAAGACCGGTTACTCTTGAGCCGATGAATCCTTATGAGAGAAGAATCATCCACTCTGCTCTTCAGGCAGATCGTCTTGTGACGACAAAGAGTGAGGGTGAGGAGCCTAATCGTCGCGTAGTAATTTCTTTAAAGAGAGAAAAAAAGGAACGTTATAACAAAGATAGTCATAGGGCTTAATCATATTCCCAATGGCTTGGTGAAGGAAAAGGGTATGAGCACCTGTGACTTAAGTCCAGAAGAATCATACCCTTTTATTTGTGATATAAGGGTCAAAAGGTCATGCATTTCATGCTTGCATGGAAATGCATGACTTTGGGACCCAAAAAACATGAGAAAGTAGCCATTTTTCGTAGAAAAATGAGCGGATTTCGAATGTTTTAGGATTTCGAGAGCATGAAATGCGAAGAAATCCGTATATCATATTTATTAATTCATAGCAGAAAAAGAGGTTCACATGAAGACAGATACCATTGCTGCGATTTCTACTCCCCTTAACAGTTCCGGAATAGGGATTGTTCGTATGAGCGGTGATGAAGCCGTTATGATCGCTGATAAAGTATTCAGAAAAAAAGGAAAAGGAAAATTGTCGGATGCTGCCAGTCATACGATACATTACGGGCATATTTGGGATGAGACCGGTATGATCGATGAGGTTCTGGTCATGTTAATGCGCGGTCCGAGAACATTTACTGCAGAGGATACGGTGGAAATTAATTGCCATGGTGGTGTTTATGTATTGAAGCGGGTACTTCAGGCACTTCTTAGAAACGGTGCGGTGATGGCTGCGCCCGGAGAATTTACAAAGCGCGCATTTTTAAACGGGCGGATTGATCTTTCTCAGGCAGAGGCAGTGATGGATCTGATCCAATCACAGAACAGTTATGCCATGGAGGCATCGTTATCTCAGCTTGGAGGAGAAATTTCCAAAGTTATACGTGAACTGAGAGAAAAAATTATCTTTGAGATAGCATATATTGAGTCAGCACTTGATGATCCTGAACACATTTCACTTGAGGATTATGGGGATAACTTAAGGAAAAAAGTAAGTGAGTTGTTGATAACTTGCGAAAAACTGAAAAGTTCCTTCAAAAACGGGCGGATTATCCGTGAAGGAATAAACACGGTTATTTTAGGAAGACCGAATGCAGGAAAATCTTCTGTGATGAATCGAATGTTAGGTGAAGAACGTGCAATTGTCACCGATATTGCGGGAACGACCAGAGATACCTTAGAAGAGGCGGTTAATTTAGATGGTTTCACCTTGAATATGATTGATACTGCCGGTATCCATGAAACTGAAGATAAAGTGGAAAAAATCGGTATTGAGCGCGCTCTTTCCAGCGCACAGAAGGCGGATTTGATCCTTTATATTATAGACAGCACGGAAGGTGTGTCAGAGGAAGATATTGATCTTCTTCAGAAATTGCAGGACAAGCAGATCATTTTGCTTTGGAATAAGACAGACAGATCTTCAGGAAAAGAGTTAAATAGAGAGAAATTAACCAATTTAGTGAGTCAAATTATTAAATTTTCTGCAAATACCGGTGAAGGTTTGTCAGAATTGATTGATTTACTGAAGCAAATGTTTTATGATGGTGATATCAGTGTAAAGCATCAGGTGTATATTACAAATGAGCGCCATTATGATGCTTTGTTACAGACGATTGATAGTTTAAAATTAGTGATAGACAGTATTGATCAAGGACTTCCGGAAGATTTTTACTCAATAGATATGATGAACGCCTACTCTTCTCTCGGCTTGATTATCGGTGAATCTGTGGAAGACGATTTGGTCAACGAAATTTTTGCTAAGTTTTGTATGGGTAAGTGATTAGATGAAAAAAGAAATAACTGAGTGGATGGAGACAACGGATATAGCAGTGATCGGTGCCGGACATGCAGGCTGTGAGGCTGCGCTGGCTTGCGCCAGATTAGGGTTTAAGACGGTGGTGTTCACGGTTAGCGTGGACAGTATCGCTCTCATGCCGTGTAATCCGAATATTGGTGGCAGCTCCAAGGGTCATTTGGTGAGAGAATTAGATGCCCTGGGCGGTGAGATGGGAAAGGTGATTGACCGTACCTTTATCCAGTCAAAAATGCTGAATCAGTCAAAAGGACCTGCGGTTCATTCTCTCCGTGCACAGGCGGATAAAGCTGAATACAGTAAGGCGATGCGTCAGGTTTTGGAAAATCAGAAGAACCTGACCATAAAACAGGCAGAAGTCTGTGAAATTTTGACGGAAATAGTTGAAACCGGTGTTGACGGTAAAGAAAAACGAAAAATTGTCGGATTGAAGACTCACACAGGAAGGACGTATCGCTGTCATGCAGTGATTTTGTGTACAGGAACTTATTTGAGAGCCAGATGTCTGTGCGGTGAAACGATAACTTACACAGGACCAAACGGACTTCAGGCAGCGAACTCATTGACAGAGTCGTTAAAATCCATCGGTATCGAAATGCAGCGCTTTAAGACGGGAACACCGGCAAGAATTGATAAGAGAAGCATAGATTTTTCAAAGATGGAGGAGCAACGAGGCGACGAGCGGGTGGTTCCGTTCTCGTTTTCCACCGATCCGGAGGAAATTCAGCGTGAACAAATCTCCTGTTGGTTAACTTATACAAATGAAAATACCCATCGTATTATAAAAGATAATCTGCACCGCTCTCCTCTCTATGCAGGGGTGATCGAGGGAACCGGTCCCAGATACTGTCCTTCCATTGAGGATAAGGTGGTAAAATTTGCAGATAAAGATCGCCATCAGGTATTTATTGAACCGGAAGGCGAACATACAAATGAAATGTATGTAGGCGGAATGTCCAGTTCTCTCCCTGAAGATGTCCAGTATGCCATGTATCGTTCTGTTCCGGGACTGGAAAACGTGGAAATTGTGCGCAATGCTTACGCCATTGAGTATGACTGTATCAATGCGGTTCAGTTAAAACCCTCGTTGGAGTTTAAAATGGTTGACGGTTTGTTCAGCGGTGGCCAGTTTAACGGAAGTTCCGGTTACGAGGAGGCGGCGGCTCAAGGGTTAATTGCCGGAATCAATGCATCCAGAAAATTGATGAATAAAGAACCATTGATTCTTGACCGCTCCGAAGCATATATCGGTGTGTTGATTGATGATTTGGTGACGAAAGAAACCCATGAACCTTATCGGATGATGACGTCGCGCGCTGAATATCGTCTTCTCCTTCGTCAGGACAATGCAGATTTGCGCTTATCTTCTATCGGTTATGAGGTTGGATTGATTGATCAGAGCCGTTATGATAAGTTGAAGGAAAAAGAGCGCTTGATTGAGAAAGAAATTGAGCGGCTGACAAACACCTACGTGGGAGCAACGAAAAATATTCAGGAATTTTTAAGAAACCACGGAAGCACTGAACTAAAAAGTGGAAGTAATCTTGCAGAATTGGTGCGAAGACCTGAACTTGACTATGAAATTACGGCAGAATTGGATCAAAAACGTCCATCTCTGCCGGCAGATGTATGTGAGCAGGTAAATATTCATCTGAAATATGAGGGATATATTAAGCGTCAAATGCAGCAGGTAAAACAGTTTAAAAAACTGGAAGGAAAGAAAATACCGGAAAATATTGATTATACGCAGATAGGAAGCCTTAGAAAAGAGGCTGTTCAGAAGTTAAGTATGTACCAGCCGGTTTCTATCGGACAGGCTTCACGTATTTCCGGAGTGTCTCCTGCGGATGTTTCTGTTCTTTTGGTTTATCTGGAGCAGAAAAAAGCGCAGGAAGAAAGGACAAACATTGAGTAAAGAAAATCAATTAAGACAAATTAAAGATGCCTTCATGCAGCTTGATTTTCAATTAACAGATCTTCAGGCCGAGCAATTTTACAAATATTATGAGCTTTTAGTGGAAACAAATAAAGTGATGAATCTTACTGCTATTACAGAGTTTAGTGAGGTATTGACAAAACATTTTGTAGATAGCGGAGCGTTGAAGAAAATTGTTGATTTAAATCAATGTAAAACAGTGATTGACATCGGAACCGGCGCCGGATTTCCGGGTATTCCGCTGAAAATTATGTTTCCTCACCTGAAGATTACTTTGTTAGATTCTTTGAATAAGAGAATTCGATTTTTGCAACAGGTAGTTGATCAGTTGGAACTAGGCGATGTTGAACTTCTTCATGGGCGGGCTGAAGACTATGCACATAGAAAAGAATATCGCGAAAAGTACGATTTATGCGTATCCCGTGCGGTAGCAAATTTGTCTACCCTCTCCGAGTATTGTATTCCTTATGTAAAGCAGGGCGGATACTTCATTCCATATAAATCCGGTAAAATTGAGGAAGAATTAAGCCAGGCAGGATATGCCATAAAGCAATTGGGTTGTGAGATGGAAAAGGCGGAAAAATTGTTATTGCCATCGACAGAAATCGAACGTATGTTTGTTTTTATTAAAAAAATAAAGCATACATCACCTAAATATCCACGAAAAGCGGGACTTCCTTCAAAGGAACCGTTGGAGATGAAAAAAGGAGAATAATTATGGCGGGAAATCATGGATCAGCTTCCGGAAGAAATTCCGTGAGAAGAAGACAGAGACGCAGAAATGAAGCGATAATAGATGTATTGAGTCTTGTTTTGATTGCAGTGCTTGTGTTTATAATCGTCTTCTTTGGAATTAAGATAATAAAAAGAGATAATCAAAATAATGAAACGCAGGGAAGTAATTCTACAACTGCAGAGAATACAATAGGTTCAAATGAATCTACAACCCAAACGGAAGAATCCCTGGAACAGACAACTGAGGAACCAACGGAGGGAACGACAGAGGATGCAGACTCTCCTATCATGGCAAATGGTACACACACTGTATGGGTAGATGCAGGACATGGTGGAAGTGACTGGGGAAGTGCCGAATGGGTTCGGGATGAAAACGGCAATTGGCTTGATACAAACGGGAATGTTTGTCTGGAGGCAAGTGACAATGGAGCTTGGGTGGTCCGTGAAAAGTCAGATAACTTGGAACTGGCTCTTGCACTTCAAAAAGCACTTGAGAAACGCGGTGTTACAGTGTTGATGACCAGAACGGATGATACTCGTGTTTTAAATAAGGAAGAAAGAGTTCCTCGCGCGAATGATTCAAAAGCTGAATGTTTCATTTCTCTTCATCGAAACTATATGATGAATAATGATCAAGAAAATGGTATAGAAATCTGGGGTGTAAATACAGAAGACTTCAATAATAAGCCTGAAAAGGCAAAGGATCAGCAGTTAGCGGAAATGATTAGAGATCAGCTTTGCGAGGAAAAAATAAATAAATTCCGCGGAATTCTTAGAAATGTAGCTGCATGGGATGATTATTCAGTCCTCTGGAGAACAAATATGCCGGCTCTGATTTTGGAAATGGGATTTATGTCAAATGCATCTGATAATCAATTGTTTAGAGAAAATATTGAAAACTACGCAAATGCCATTGCAGATGGAATTGTTAGTTGGCTGAATTCAAAGTGATTGGCGGGAGATGTTTCACGTGAAACATCTCCTTTTTTATGTCATTTTGTTTCACGTGAAACATCTATATATGCAATTACAATAATGTTTCACGTGAAACATTATTGTAATTCTACCAGTAAAGGGCTTTCCAGTTTTAAAAAATTATGCTATACTATAGATGACTATTCAAAGGAGGGGGAACTCTTATGGGAAGAATAATTGCAATTGCAAACCAAAAAGGTGGCGTTGGAAAGACAACAACGGCTATTAATTTATCTGCTTGTCTGGCTGAGGCAGGGAAAAAGGTATTGATGTTAGACTGCGATCCCCAGGGGAATGCAACCAGTGGACTTGGAATCAATAAAAACACTGCGGAAGTAACATCTTATGATATTTTAATTGGGGAAGCAACCGCGCAGGAAGCAATTGTACATACGGAGTATGACAGATTGGATGTAATTCCTTCAAATGTCAATTTATCCGGAGCGGAAATCGAATTAATTGGTGTGGAGCAGAAAGAATATATATTGCAAAAGCAGATAGGTCCGTTGCGAGATGTATATGATTTTATTATTATTGACTGTCCTCCTTCATTAAATATGCTTACTGTGAATGCGATGACCACTGCTGACACTGTTTTGGTGCCAATTCAGTGTGAGTATTATGCATTGGAGGGATTAAGTCAGCTGATTCATACGATTAATTTGGTAAATCAGAGGTTAAATCCCAGATTGCGTATGGAAGGCGTTGTATTTACCATGTACGATGCCAGAACTAATCTCTCACTGCAGGTTGTCGAAAATGTAAAGAGTAATTTAAAACAGACGATATATAAGACGATTATTCCGAGAAATGTACGCTTGGCTGAGGCGCCCAGTCACGGAATGCCCATAAATGTGTATGATACCCGATCTGCAGGAGCAGAGAGCTATCGTTTACTGGCCGAGGAAGTAATTGAACATGTTGAGGAGGAAAGATAAGTCATGGCAAAAGCAAGAAAAGGCGGATTAGGAAAGGGACTGGACTCTCTCATTCCTCAGATGATTCAGGAAACCACAAACAACGAGGTCGTTAAAGAGAAAATTGTGGAAAAACCGGTGATTAAAGAAGTTATTGTGGAAAAAGAGGTTATTGTAGAGAAGCCGGTGGAAGTAATCGTTGAGAAGGAAGTTGTTGTCGAAAAGGAAAAGATGATAGACATTAATCTCATCGAACCCAATCGTGAGCAGCCCAGAAAACACTTTGATCAGGATGCGTTGGAGGAGCTGGCGGACTCTATTATCAATTACGGAGTACTTCAGCCGATCATTGTGCAAAAGAAGGATGACTATTATGCGATTATTGCCGGCGAGCGCCGTTGGAGAGCTGCAAAGCTGGCAAGATGCAAAGAGGTTCCCGTAATTATCAGAGAGTATTCTGACAAGGAGCGCATGGAAATTGCGTTGATTGAGAATATTCAGAGAGAAAACCTAAATCCC
>JAZUCP010000283.1:0-6029 GCA_045639165.1 Acetatifactor sp.
TGATTTGAGATGATTTACGGGGATGGGGTGAAAGCTCCGGAATCAACAAGGTTATAGCGGAGGAAATATCATGCAGCTTCAGAAAATCAGTTCGCCGGCAGAATGGCTGGCGCTGAGAAAACTTTATAAAAAAGCCTTTCCAAAATTTGAGCAAAAGCCTCTTTGGCTGGTTTGGCTGGTGCAGCAAAGGCGCAAAGCGGATGTGTGGGTTGCTGAGAAGGAAGGGAAATTTGCCGGATTTGCCATTACCATGAATGGCAAAGATCTTGTTCTTTTGGATTATCTGGCTGTGGCTGAAAGGCTTCGGGGGACAGGTGTAGGAACCCAGATACTGAAGGGCTTGCAGAAGCATTATCAGGGCAGACGACTTTTCCTGGAAATTGAGAATGTGTATGAAGAGGCGGACAATCGTGCAGATCGCCTTCGCAGAAAGCACTTTTATTTAAAAAATCGTATGCAGGAAATGAAGATCATGGTCAATGCATTCGGTGCAGAGTTGGAGCTGCTGACCTTTGATTGTCAGGTCAGTTTTGAGGAATACTATGAGCTGTACTGTTCCTGTTATGGAAAGTGGGCAGCCTCAAATATCGTAAGGCTGCCCTATCCGGGATAAAATTTCCTATGTAGAGCCCCTCGTGCAAGCACAAAGCTCTGCAAGGCAGTGGATATGCTGCCTTTCGAGATCGGTTTGAGATCTGCGGAGAAGATGTTTGCTCTGCTGGGCGGAAAGGAAGAAGCAGGTGAGAATCCGGAAACCATACTTTTTCCGAAATTAATAGTGCGTGAATCGGTAAAAGAGCTGCGGTGAGGCAGCTCTTTTATAATATGATTGCGGTAAAGTATTAAGTCAAATTAGTAAATCGTAATTTAGTAAATCATACTTTACTTCGTATAAAAAATCTGTGCGATCGGTGAATCCGGTGTCAGGAAGACGGTCTTATTGTCGCCTGTTAAGGAGGTCTTTAATGCATCCAGGCTTCTTACGAAGGAGTAAAACTCGGTCTTAGAAGGATCGTTGTATGCATCTGCCAGAATTCTCATGTATTCAGCTTCGCCCTCTGCGATCAGGATTTCCGCATCCTTCTCTGCTTCGGAGAGCATTACCGTTACTTCCTTATCGGTGGTGTTGCGGATGATCTGGGCCTCTGAATTACCTTCCGCGGTGTAGGTTGCGGCGATATTATCTCTTTCAGAGATCATTCTTTCGTAGACAGCGGCTTTGTTGTCACTAGGAAGATCCAATTGTTTGGTCTCGAAGGACAAAAGCTGGATTCCGTACTGTTCCAGGTTGGTGCCGATATTGGCCAGGATCGCTGCGGAGAGTTCGCCGTCACGTCCGGAAATTACATCATCCTGAGGGATGCTGGAAATTACGTTTTTGGTAGAGTTATACACAATGGTATCCAGACGGTTCTCTGCATTGGAAACAGAGGAGTTTAAGGTCTGGGCAAATTTTAGAGGATCTGTAATGTGCCATAAGATGTAGCTGTCACAGATCATGGTCTTTTTGTCGCTGGTAATAACGTCGGATGCAGGCAGATCGTAAAGTAAAGTCTGGTTGGGAAGCTTATCTACGCTCTGGATAAAAGGGATCTTAAAGCTAATACCCGCGTCGGAGACGACATGATCTACCTTACCAAACTGGCGGATCAGGCTGTATTCGTCTTCATAGGTCACCACGATGCTGGAAGTACCAAGCATCAATGCAGCAAAGAGCAGGATGACCAAAAAGGTTTTTTTCAATGTCTTCATATTATATTCCTCATTTCTTATAGATGAATCTACGAATCTTTATGGAGTAATGGTGGTTACAGTATTATCAGAACTATCCTGCATGTTGGTGAAGGATTCTACGGGATAGAGCATATTTACTTCTCCCGAGGGACTTTCGATAACAACCTTTAACTCAGGAAGGATTTCCTCCATAGTCTCGTAGAACATACGCTGTCTGGTAATGGTAGGATTCTTGATGTATTCTTCATACATTGCATTGAATCTTGCCACCTGTGCAGTTGCTTCGTTGATTCGTTCCGTCTTCTGTGCTTCCGCATCCTTGATAATCTTATCTGCCTGAGCCTGTGCGGTAGGAAGCTGTTCGTTGCGGTATTTGTTTGCATTGTTCAGTGCGGTGTCCGCGCCCTGCTTTGCAGTTTCTACATTTTTAAAGGCTTCCATTACCTCTGCGGTAGGCGGTTCGGAGTCCTGAATGGTAATGTTTACAAGCTGCACGCCGATATTCTGCTTCTCCAGATGCTCTACAATCATAGCCTTGATGGCGGCCTGAATCTCATTTTTGCCGGTGGTTAGCACATCATCAACGGGATAGCTGCCAACAACGGTACGGATACTGCTCTGGCAGATATTCTTTAAGATGGCTGCGGGATCTTCTGAAGCATACAAAGTCTTTACCGGATCTGCAAATCTGTATTCCACGAAGAAATCCACATTTACAAAGTTGTAATCAGAAGTAATCATCATGGATTCTTCATTAGAGCTGCCATTGTCATTGTACCCGATGGCAAAGCCCTGAATAGTGGTGTTTACCTTGCGGACCTGCTGAATGAAGGGGATCTTAAAATGAAGTCCCGGTTCCGTAACTGCCTTGGCCTGGCCGAAAGTGATCAGTACTGCCTGCTCCTGTTCTTTAATCTGATAGGTGGAGCCAAAAACAACTACCACAGCCAGAAACAGGAGGACGATGGTGCCGAAAACTCCACCCAGAAGCTTGCCGGCTTTAGCGGCTTTGTTGGGTTCTACGGTCTCAAAACCGTTTTGTCTGTTGCGTTTGGATTCAAACATAATATCATTCCTTTCTTGCATATATAATTCATAGGTTATGATTGACGTAAAAGGCTTGTCATAACCGAATGTTTAGCTTATAATTATGATACATTAATTATGAAAAATAAACAATAAAAAAATCAGCACGAAAAATCATTTAACGTGCAGCGAGGAGATACGATTATGATTGTACAAAAATACAAAGATATGCTGGCTGGAAAATCGGTGATCAGACAGCTTTCAGAATTTGCAACGGCAAGAGGTGCGGAGATTGGCTATGAGAATGTATTTGATTATAGTCTGGGTAATCCGTCCGTTCCTGTTCCTCAGGAATTTACAGACAGAATGATTCATATGCTGGCAACCAAGGAGTCCGGTGAATTGCATGGCTACAGCCCAAGTCCCGGAATTACCTCTGTGAGAGAGGCCGTGGCGGCTTCCCTGAAGGAACGTTTTGGGATTCCTTATGAAGCAAAGCATATTTTTATGGCTTCCGGTGCTGCAGGTGCTTTAGCACATGCCTTCCGTCTGGTGACGGAACCGGGTGATGAGATCCTTACCTTTGCACCATTTTTCCCGGAATACAATCCCTATGTGAATCTGACTGGTGCTGTTTTAAAGATCGTACCGCCCAATACGGATACCTTCCAGATTAATTTTGAGGCATTTGAAGAGATGCTCAGCGAAAAGACCATGGCGATCCTGATCAATACCCCTAACAATCCTTCCGGTATTGTGTATTCTAAGGAAACAATTGAGCGTCTGGCGGAAACACTTCGCAGAAAACAGGAAGAATACGGTCACGATATCTTCATAATTTCAGATGAACCTTATAGAGAAATCGTGTTTGACGGTGTGGAAGCACCTTGCGTATCTGCATTTTATGATAATTCCATCATGTGTTATTCCTTCTCCAAGTCATTATCCCTTCCGGGAGAAAGAATCGGCTATGTGGCAGTGAATCCGAAATGTACGGATGCAGACTTACTGGTGCCTATGTGTGTTCAGATTTCCAGAGGCACAGGACACAATTGTCCGCCGTCCATTATCCAGCTTGCAGTAGCACAGGTGTTGGATAAAACCTCGGATCTGAGTGTATATGAGAGAAATATGAATCTGATCTACGATTGCCTGATGGAGCTGGGCTTTACCTGCGTGAAGCCGGGCGGAACCTTCTATATCTTCCCTAAGGCGTTGGAAGAGGATGCGAAGATATTCTGCGAAAAGGCATTAAAATACGATCTGGTGCTGGTACCCGGCGATTCCTTCGGAGCACCCGGATACTTCAGAATGGCATATTGTATTGATACGGAAAAAGTGGAAAGAAGCCTTGTGGCTTTGAAGAAGTTTGTAGAGAATGAGTACCCGAATAGGGGATAGGAGAAAAAATGTTAGAAATTTTAAAAGCAATTATATATGGTATTGTAGAAGGTGTTACAGAGTGGTTGCCCATCAGTAGTACCGGACATCTGATTTTGGTGGAGCAGTTGATCCCATTTAAGGAAACCAGTGAAGATTTCTTCGGTATGTTTGATGTGGTGATTCAGCTGGGGGCAATTCTGGCGGTAGTGGTGTTGTTCTGGAACAAGATCTGGCCATTTGACTTAAGTGCTAAAGAGCGTGGCGGCAAGTCCGGTCTGATGTCCTTTGTGAAAATGGACATTATGACACTGTGGTTTAAGATACTGGTATCCTGTGTACCGGCAGCAGTGATCGGTATTTTATTTGATGAAGTCTTTGAAAGATTATTTTACAATCCGGTGTGCATTGCCATTGCATTGATTGTATTTGGTATCGCCTTTATTGTTATTGAAAACTGGAACAAAGGAAGAAAGCCCCAGATCACCAAGCTGTCGGAGATTACATATCAGACGGCCGTGTGGATCGGTGTATTTCAGGTGATTGCAGCTGTTTTTCCGGGAACCTCCCGTTCCGGAGCAACCATCATCGGTGCCTTGATGATCGGTGTGTCCCGTAAGATTGCATCCGAATATACCTTTTTCCTGGCCATTCCGGTAATGTTCGGTGCCAGCCTGCTGAAGCTTCTGAAGTTTGGCTTTGCGTTTACCGGTATTGAGATTGCCTGCCTGCTGATCGGCTGTGTGGTTGCCTTTGTTGTGTCCATCTTTATATTGAGATTCCTCTTAAGCTACATTAAGAAGCATGATTTTAAGGTGTTTGGTTGGTACAGAATCGTGCTGGGTATTGTAGTGCTGGCTGCCGGGCTGCTGGGGTAGTTGGGAGAAGGTTTTGATTTGAATAATTGAGTATGTAAAACGGAATCTGTGGTGGATTCCGTTTTCTATTATAAAAGCTTGACAATATAGATTGAGATGTGTTATTGGTTGTTATGGTCAAAACACATGAGAAGTTGATAAGAAGACGGCTGCTTTATGAAATTTTTAGTTGACAAATATTCATTTTTAAGGTAAACTCCACCTCTGTGGTATTTACATAATTTATTTATGGCAAAAATGCCGATTTACCACAAGAGGAATTATGAAAAATGACCAATGAGAAATGACTAGAGAGAAAAATAAATGAAGAGATATCTTTATCAAAGAATCTGTTGTGAAAAAGGAGAATGAATTATCATGGCAACCAAGAAAAATGTAACTGTTGAAAATACTGTTGAGGCTGTAGTAGAAAAGAAAGCACCTGCAAAGAAGACTGCTTCTAAGAAGGTAACTTGCGAAATCCAGTTCGCAGGAAAAGCTTATACCCAGGATGATCTTGTAAAGATCGCTAAGGATGTTTGGGTATATGATCTGGGCCAGAAGGCTTCTGCTCTTAAGAATATCGAATTGTATGTTAAGGTAGAAGAAAGCAAGGCTTATTATGTATTCAACGAAACCGAAACCGGTTTCTTCATGATTTAATTCCTGAAGAAATAGATAGGTTAAGAGGCGGCATCTGCCCGATCCGCTGAAATAAAAATGAATTGTGTTCAAGCGTAAAAGAAACTCTGTGGAATTGATCCGCAGAGTTTTTTTGTGGTGCGGGTGATTCGTGTGTATATGTCTGAGATTTAGTGCCTAAAAAATGAGCTTAAGTATATTTGTTTTCGTGTCCACACTTATGGGAACATTATAGTTACTGGGGTAATTAGGGGAGATTTGGGCCTATGCCAAAAAATATTACTGCTAGGCCCAATATGAAGCAAAAATTGTCATTTTTTAGAGCTTCAAGGGTCTATATAAATAAAATGTTATACTAGACCCTAGGAAATGATCGCTGCGGGGTCTGGG
>JAZUCP010000284.1:0-2690 GCA_045639165.1 Acetatifactor sp.
GACAACGACCGAAACATTATTAATAAATGGGCAAAGATCAATATCTGGGAAGGTGAGAATTTAGATTGCGCGTTCTCAAAAGTGTATGATTGTCATGTGGAAGATGGTGTGATCAAAGTGACCGGTTCTTTAGCAGGTGTTTCCAGAATGCCGTTTTTACGCTATGAGCAGATCATTACTGTATCAGGAAAAGGTGAGATTGATTATATACTGCAGGGACGGATTGGTGATAAGGTGATCTGGCTGCCAAGATTGGGGTATGAATTTGAACTTCCGGAGGGTTCAAAAGAATTTACATACTATGGTCGAGGTCCGGTTGAGAATTATTGTGATATGCACAATTGGGCACCGATTGGCATGTACAACAGCAATACGGACAATGAATATGTGGGTTACGTACGTCCCCAGGAGCATGGAAACCATACAGAAGTGAAAATGCTGAAGATCGGTAAGCTGGAATTTGTTTCTCGGGAAGGCATGGAGATCAATGTTTCAAGGTACAGTACGGCGGCATTGTACAGAGCAGAACATACAGATGAGCTTGTGTCTGACGGCAAAACCCATCTGAGGATCGATTACAAGGTATCAGGTATCGGATCCAATTCCTGTGGTCCCAAATTAGAGGAAGCATACAGATTATCTGAGAAGCAGATTAGATTTGGTTTCAGGATTAGGCCGGTGTAATTGAATCATATATTAGCATTAAGGGACCTTAGATCAAGGTCCCTTAAAAGCGTTTTAGAAGGAGAAAATGGATAAGATTCACAGAAGTGGATATGCTGACAGTATACACAGTTCTTTAGTAATAGGAAATGTATATATGTAGAGCAAAAGATATAAGGAGGCAGTTGACATGGCAGTACTTACCATTGAAACCCGGGGCGAACTTGTGGAAAATGTGCACAGTGGAGCCATATGTGTGGTTTCAGAGCGAGGCGTGGAATATTCCATTGGAAGATATGAGGAGGAGTATTTTTTTAGATCTACATCCAAGCCGATTCAGGCATTGCCTGTGCTTATGCTAGGATTAGATAAAAAATACGGTCTAAGCGATGCGGAATGTGCCATTATGATGGGCTCCAATGCGGGTGAAGCATACTGTACCCAGGTTGTAGAAAGTCTTATGAAAAAGACCGGGGTAATAGAGGAGGATCTGGTCATGAACCCCACATATCCCAGCCACGAAAAGACCAAACATGCGGTGATTGCGGCGGGGAAGCCGCCAAAAAAGATCTGGCATGGTTGTACCCCTAAGCATATCGGATACATTCTTGTGCAGAGAGAACTGACCGGATCGGGAGAGGAATATGAGCTGACCGATTCGGCGGTTCAATGTATGATACGGGAGGTCATTGCAATATTTACCGATATTCCTTTTGAGCAGATCAAACTGGGCTGTGATGGATGTGGTGTTCCGGTTTTCGCAATTCCAGGGCCGAATCTGGCATTGTCTTATCTGCGTATGGCCTGTCCGGAATTGATTCCTGACAAAACGGTGGCTGCTGCAGCAGCAAGAATGGCAGACCTGATGAATCGATATCCGCAGTATACCAAGGGCAAGGAATATATCAGCAGTGTTATGAATGCACATCCCAATATAGTGGCAAAAGACGGGGCATCCGGTGTTTCAACTGAAAAAATGATTTACACAAACAACGCACTCATCAACGCAAATATGATGGGTATGGTAATGCAGGACAGCAGGTGGGATATAATCGCTATTCCTGCAGCCACTGTGGTATCCTTTCCGTAGGCACTGGGGATCACGATGGTATTCAGTCCCAAAGGCATGGCTGCTGCACAGATGGCACAAATGGTCAGGACCTCTGAGGGTTTGATAATATACAGTGCACCCATAGTGAGCAGAGGGAAGACCAGTAAACGGATAAAGGTGATCACATAAATACTCACATTGGTAAAAATCTTTTTTAAATCCGTAGAAGCCACTGTGATACCGGTTAAAAGCATGGCAATGGGTGACATACATCCTGCACAAGAGGAGGAGATAGAGGTCAGCCAACCGGGAAGGGGCAGACCGCTTAACCCGATGATCATGCCCGCCAGCATTCCTACAAACATAGGATTAACGAAGGCCTTCAACCGTTCTTTTATGGTCTGTTTTTGTCCGGCTTCGGAGCGAAGCAGAACCGGCACCCCCCATAAATAAATCGCGACCCACAGAGGCAGTGTGAAAATCAGATATTCAAAGAAGATATCCGGGAACAGGGCACTGACAACTGCATTTCCCATAAATCCGAAATTGGAAAAGGCCAGGCCGTAGGTAAAGATATTTTGTATGTAACGGTCCTTGCTGCATCTTCTGGAAAGCAGAATGGCGGTAGGGATCACAAAGGCCAGAATAATGGCACTTCCTATGAAAACGGTACTTGCGGCTCCGATCTTGGCAGGGGTAAAGTTCTGAATAAAGGTATTAAAAACCAGTGCGGGAATAAAAATATAATTTTCCAGCTTGGATAAAATACCAGCCGAGGAAGCAGGAAGGAGTCCTCGCTTTGTTAGGAAAAATCCCAGTGCGATCAAGAGAAATAAAAATGTCATTTGGTTCAGCGTGGTTGTAAATATGCTCATATAAGTCTCCAATCATATTATTTCTGCTTCATATATTTTCAATAACGAATGTCTTTTAATGCCTCGTTTCGTATGGCAATGTGTTCTTCAAAGGTATCCCC
>JAZUCP010000285.1:0-6126 GCA_045639165.1 Acetatifactor sp.
GCTGCACCATAAATCCCGGCATCATTTCCCAGACTTGCCAGTCTGATTTCTGTATCACGGATTGCAGAAAAGGTATACTGTTCAAAAAACGGTCTGATAAAATCAAACAAGATCTCTCCGGCTTTGGATACCCCACCTCCGATGACGATCACCTGAGGATTGGCCATAGCTGCCACAATTGCCAGTCCCTTTCCAAGATACTTACCGAATTCTTCAGCAATCCGAATCGCTAGGGCATCTCCTTCTTTCACCGCATCAAATACCATTTTTGCGGACACCTTTTTTCCATTTCGTAGCAGGCTGGGTTCTTCTGACTGCTCTAGATGCTTCTTGGCCAACCTTGCAATCCCGGTGGCTGATGCATACTGTTCCAGACATCCCTTACAGCCACATCCGCAAGGCACTTCTTCTGCATCCTCCACATGGATGTGCCCGATCTCTCCACTACCACCTTTGGCTCCCGCCATTATTTGGCCATTGGAGATAATCCCTCCGCCAACACCGGTTCCCAAAGTTACAGCCACAAGATTCTTATAACCTTTTCCACTGCCCTGCCACAGCTCGCCTAATGCTGCAATATTTGCATCATTTCCGGCCTTTACAGGCAATCCGATTAATTTCTCCAGTCTCTCCGGTATATTAAAAGTATCCCAATGTAAATTTACAGCTTCAAATACAGTCCCTTCCGCATCCACAGCGCCCGGCGTACCGATTCCCACGCCAATCACCTGTTCCTTTAAGATTCCTTTTTCCTGTATCACTGCCTCAATACTCTCAGCCACATCCGGAAGAATATTTGATCCCTGATTCTCTGTCCTGGTAGGAATTTCCCACTTTTTAAGCAATGCTCCCTCTTCCTGAAACAAACCCAGCTTAATCGTGGTGCCTCCTACATCCACTCCAAATGCATATTTTGTCACCATCATACTCTCCCGTCCGGTCTAAAAAGTCTCTATCAACTTTTCCAGCTGCGTTTCTTTCGCTGTAATATCCGCAACCAGCTTAAACTGATTTCTTGCTCTATCCAGATTATGGTGCTCACGATGAATCTTAAAATAAGTATCCCCATTCAGGTAATCCGTCAAAAATCTGATACCGCATTCATAGGTCATAAGCTTTACTGACAAAGGCAGAAGCTCCAACTCCTTAGCGGTCAGAGAATCCTTCATCTCACTCAAATATCCTTTTGCGAAGGCTTCGAAAGCATCTATATTAAACCATACCTTGTCCAGATCGGTTTCGTCCTCCGCAGCGGTGGAACCACCCATACGCAATGCATCACCAAAGTCATAAAGCATACTTCCGGGCATCACCGTATCCAGATCAATGACACAAACTGCTTTGCTTGTCTTATCATCGAAAAGAATATTGTTGATCTTCGTATCATTATGGGTTACACGCACCGGAATCAGGCCTTCTTCCATGCATTTAATCACCATATCAGCCCACGCAGCATTCTCCAGTGCAAAATCGATTTCTGCTTTTACACTTTCTGCCCGACCAGCCACATCGTTACGGATGGCAGCCTTTAAAGCTTCCACTCGCTTTGGTGTATGATGAAAGTCCTTAATCGTCTCATGAAGCTTGTCTACCGGGAAATCTGCCAAAGCCTTCTGAAAATGTCCAAATCCAACACCTGCCTCATAAAGATCCTCCGGCGTCTTACTGTTTTCAATGGATTTGGAATCTTTAATAAATATGTAAACACGGAAAACATTTTCCTCATCCAATTTGTAGTAGTGCTTGCCATCCTTAGTAGGAACAACCGTCAACGTCTCTCTATCCGGATTGCCCCCTTCCGCAATAATCTGCTTGCGAAGATAAGATGTCACATTTTCAATATTCTCCATCAATTTGTCCGGATCCTTGAAAATAGACGTATTGATCCTCTGCAAAATATAATTCGGTGTATCCACCAAATAAGTATCATTAATATGACCATTCCCGTAAGGTGATACCTCCATAGGCAATTCAAACTGCTGCAGTACATGGTATAAAATCTGCTTATCCATCGTATTTTCCTCTTTTCTTTGTTCTACACAAAACTTCATACTAAATATACTATTTCGAAAAGGGAATATCAATATAAAAAAAGCTCTTGAGTGTGTGTTTTTGGCTCAAAAAGGGAAGGGATTTACTCGCACTGTCTCAAGATAAAATCCAACACCCGAATCTGTTATCATTAAAATAAAAAATAGCGGTTTCCCTTGATTTTTCAAGGTTTTCCGCTATTTTTTAGTACTGAGCCACCGGGGACTCGAACCCCGGACAACTTGATTAAAAGTCAAGTGCTCTACCGCCTGAGCTAGTGGCCCATATTATTATCTTTTAAAGATATATAATAAAAAAAACAGGGCTAGCTGGATTCGAACCAGCGACTGCAGCAGTCAAAGTGCTGTGCCTTACCGCTTGGCGATAGCCCTAAAGATGACACCAAGCGTGCCAAACTTGACACAATTATGTGTAAGTCAAGGTGGATAATGGGATTCGAACCCATGGCCTCCAGAGCCACAATCTGGCGCGCTAACCAACTGCGCTATACCCACCATACTGTGCCCAAAGGGATTCGAACCCCCGACCCACGGCTTAGAAGGCCGTTGCTCTATCCAGCTGAGCTATGGACACATTTAATTATTTTTTTGAACTTGCGTCCAAAAAAGCGGGTGATGGGAATCGAACCCACGTATCCAGCTTGGAAGGCTGGTGTTCTACCATTGAACTACACCCGCAAATTTACGTCGGGGTGACAGGATTCGAACCTGCGACCCCCTGCTCCCAAAGCAGGTGCTCTAGCCAAGCTGAGCCACACCCCGATTCGCTTTGAGAAGACTTATTAGTACTTATCTCAAGCACATGATTGATTATATAACCTAATGCGCCAGAAGTCAAGCATTATTTTTAAAATTTTGCATACATTTTACACATTTTATATTTATGACATAAAAAGTGCCCTATTTTCCCTTCTTCTATGCCAAATCTTACAAATAAGCAATTGAAAAATGTGCTTCTCCCTCACGATCCACATCCATAAGCACATAAGATGGCTTGTAATTACTCTGACGTGGGAAGGAGATACTCCCCGGGTTGATCAGTATCAATCCCTCTTCCTGCACCAGCAATGGCTGATGTGTATGTCCAAAACATACGATATCCACCCCTCTGGATCTGGCAGCTTCCTTGATCGTGCTAATGCCGGAGTATACAAAATAATTATGCCCATGAGTTACCCATATTTTATATTTCCCAATCTCAAAATTCAGTTCTCTGGGCAACTGAGAAAAGAAATCATTGTTTCCCGCAATCATCATTACCGGGCAATGTGCAGCTTCCTTGAGGGTATATTCACTGCCTTCAACATCACCGCAGTGAATGACCATATCCAATGGATGCAGGCGCTCCACCAATTCCAGATAATTGCGGTTCATTCTGTGTGTATCACTGACAATCAGTATTCGCATACTTTTTTAATTCCTCTTTCATGATTTCAAGAGCACGACCTCTGTGGCTGACCTGATTCTTTTCCTCTTCTGTCAACTCCGCTGTAGTCTTGCCAAACTCCGGAACATAAAAGATGGGATCATATCCGAATCCGTTTGTTCCTTTTTCTTCATATCCGATACGTCCTTCGATCACCCCTCTGGTGGTCAATTCCTTACCGTCAGGAAGCACCGCTGCGATAGCACATACGAAGCGAGCTGTTCTCTGCTCATCCGGCACACCTGCCAGTCGATCTATAAGATTGGCGTTTTTAATACGATAAGATGTATCCTCACCCATATATCTTGCAGAATAAATTCCTGGTTCTTTATTCAGATAATCAATCTCCAGTCCGGAATCATCTGCCATTACAATTGCATCTGTGTATTTCGCAACCTCTCTGGCCTTGATCATGGCGTTTTCTTCATATGTGGATCCGTTTTCTTCCACATCCACACAGATTCCCTCTTCTTTCATGGTGGTCACTTCTACCCCCAGATCCGCAAGAATCATCTGTATTTCCTTTACCTTGCCTTTATTGCCTGTTGCAAAGACGATTTTTTTCAGTTCCATTTGCTTGTCCTCATCTATTTGTTTTTCTTCGGTGGCTTGGGACCCATAAATTGATAATAATAGGTCTTCATCATACCATTATAAATCTTACGGTTTTTGTCTGCCTTTCGACCGATATCTCTTTCCGCCTCTTCATACGCAGTGATAAGATACATACTCCAAGAATCCAATGCCTGGAATCTTTCACCGATCACCTTATACAATGCGGGCAGGTCTGCCTTGTCCTCCAATCGCTCACCATAAGGGGGATTGGTAATAATAAATCCGTACTTCTTCGGATGACTTAAATCTTTCACATTTCTCTTCTGAAAATGAATCAGCTTGTCCACGCCTGCCAGTTTTGCATTTTCTCTTGCAATTGCCACCATCTTTTCATCCAGATCGTAACCTTGAATATCCGGCTGCACGGACAAATCCACCAGCTCATTGGCCTCATCCAAAGCATCATACCAGTTTCTCTTCTTTATAATATGTCCCCAGCTTTCTGCTGTAAAGCTTCGATTCATACCCGGAGCCATATTTGCAGCCATCATAGCCGCTTCAATGGGGAAGGTTCCGCTTCCGCAGAAGGGGTCCACCAGAATACGATCCCCTCTCCAGGGCGTGAGCATGATCAAAGACGCTGCCAGATTTTCTGCAATAGGCGCTTTAGCAGTCAGCTTACGATAGCCTCTCTTGTGCAGGGAATCCCCTGTACTGTCCAGTCCTACAGTCACCTCATCCTTCATGAGGAACACTCTGATGGGAAAGCTTTCTCCATCCTCCGGAAATTGTGAAATCCCATAAACTTCTTTTAGACTTTCCACCATGGCCTTTTTCATAATTCTCTGAATATCCGACGGGCTGAACAGCTTACTTTTAATACTGGCCGCCTTAGCCACCCAGAACTTACCGTTTCTTGGGATGTAATCCTCCCAGGGTAACTCCTTGGTGCCTTGAAACAACTCCTCATAAGTTTCCGCATGGAATCTGCCGATCTTAATCAATATCCTCTCAGCTGTACGCAAAAATATGTTGGCTCTGCAAAGTGCTTCCTCATCACCCCAAAAGGTAATTCGTCCATCCGCCACTTCTGTAATATCATATCCCAAATCAATAATTTCATTTTTCAACACCGCTTCCATTCCGAAATGACAGGGTGCAATCAATTCAAACTTTCTCATACTGCCTCGCTTTGCTTATTATAGTAAAAACTCAAAACACTGCTACAATTATACATGGAAATTTTGCGTATGTAAATAGGGATACCGCAGTCGGTATCCCTATCCTTTCACTTAATTAATAACTCTGGTTCTGAGAGTCATTTCTTGAACTGTTCTTTGAACTGTTCTTGCTTCCACCGGTCTTGTCCTGTGCATTTCTGGTAGAATCCTTGCAGTTGTTAGAGTTGTTTGAGTTGTTGTTATAGTTGTTAGAGTTGTTCATTTCATTAGAACTGTTGTAACTGTTGTTGTTCTTGTTGTTGTTATTAGGCATTTTACTATCCTCCTGCTGATTGATAAGTTACAGGAATAGTATCTGCTTTTCTTCATGAAATATTCATCAATTTAGCCAATCTCTAAATAATTTTACAAAAAACATTACAACAAGTACCGGCAGCAAAATCGGCAACAGGAAAGATACCACAGAAAAGATCAAACTGATCACGCATAAAATGATTGCGATAACAATCACCGTCCACAACCAAGATGGAATGGTCCGAACCTTTAATTCATTGCCCGGCTCTGTATCAGCACCAAAACTGCTTTCCCTGTAAGATGCTTCCTCCACATTTTCAACACCATTGGTCTGCACTATGGTTCTAGCAATCAGTCTTGGATCTCCCAACGAATCCATAACCGCCTCTTCACTGTATCCCAGATTCATCTGGGAATCTATATATTCACTATAATAACTCATATTCTCCTGTAGAAGAGATGATGAGATTTTCCCTGTCAAAGAAAAATTCAATGTTTCCAAAAATTCTCTTTTTGTCATATATATATTTCATTCTCCCTAATTCAGACTTTGTAAACGTTTATTCGTCTAAATTATATCATGCGCTTTTAAAAACGTAAATATGTCTGTGATTAAGGG
>JAZUCP010000286.1:0-5296 GCA_045639165.1 Acetatifactor sp.
ATTCTCACAAAGCCTGCCGTTCACATATACCCTTCCTGCCCGAAAATGCTCCAGAATATCATTTCGGGACTGGTTATAAACTTTAGCAAGGCATACATCCAATCGCAGAGAAGGAAGTAACACTTCTCTGGACTCCGGTATGTCCTCCGGCAGATCCGCAATCTCTTCCACAACACTGCATTTTACTGCGGTATGACGCACCTTATCCAGATTCACACAAATATACCCTGCAATATTATCCAGACAAAACAGATATGCCTCCTTATCCGCCGTCTTAATATCTCCCAAAGTACTTCTCTCAATGCCCAGATTCATCAGTGCACCGAGATAATCTCTGTGGGATAATTTTTCTGCAAATTTAGGAGCCGTGGGACGGATATGCACACAGACGATTGGGTACGCTTCCTCATATCCCAGATCTTCCGGCGCTCCAAAGCGGAGCACTTTTCTCTCTGCTGTTTCTGCTCCGCCCCAAAGACTATAGTGAACATGACGTAACTCCTCTTCTGTTTTCCAGAATACATCCTGCTCACTCAGTCCCATAAATCCAGAAAAGGTATAAATATTTTGCCGGAAGGATTTATCTGCCAAGTCTTTGATCCTGTTTTTAAGCTGCTGTTCTTCTTTTTGTGATTCCAGAGCCATTGTCAGATTCCTTTCTTTCAACAGATTTGCTTATGCTATACAAAGCTGATGATCTCATTCTTAGGAGCTTTGGTCTTAACAACACTGACTGCATGGAGAATGGGCCCCTCTCCCTTATAATCAGGCCAGTATTCCTTACTGATAGTAGCTGTAACCTCTACCCATTCTTTTTCCTTCAATGTATAGGCCTCGGAATATTCACAGGCAAAACCCAAAAATGCCATATCGTCCGCACAGCAGGTCATGGCCTTGCGTCCGGGCACAAAATAATTGTCTGCAAATCCCTGGGGTCTTAACACCATACCTTTGAATCGTATGGTTTTTCCAATATATCGCTCCAAATGATCCAGAGAATCCAAATACCAGATACCGTAACCTTCATTGTCCAACTCAATAACAGGCTGATTGATATCATAGGGAAGATCCTCCTCAAAGATCTCGTCAATTTCACCGTTAGAATCTTCAAAGATCACTTCTGCATTCTGATTGACCGCTTTGATATTTCTGCGGTAAGATGCCAGATCTTCAATTCCGTCACAGCGGTTGAAAATGATCATTTCACTCTTTCTGACCATTTCAGCCAATAAAGAACGCATATTGGTATAATACATTTGGAATGTTGAGCCATCAATACAGGTAATCTGCTGCTCTACCTTCCAATGCCAGGGCAGCTTCACATTCTTATAATTCCACATGCCATTATATTCAATAATAATTCTTTCCGGATTGTGCTTCTTTTCCAGCTCTAACAGTGTATTTGTTGTAAAATCTTCTTCATCTTCAATCCACTCTACAACAGAATTGGTTTTCTTTAAAAGCACCGGATCATACTCAATCTCACCCTCTTCACAGGCGATAATTAATGTTTTTCCTTTGACACGAAAATATGGCTGTGCAATTGTGTAGGTAATAAATTCCGTTTTACCGCTTTCCAAAAAACCATTTATCATATAAACAGGTTTCATATTGTTCCTCTTTCCTGTATTTCACAAGCCTGCTTGTGAAACTGCGTTAATGTGTTGTTTGAAAGGAACTTTCAAACTTATCCTCTTTCCTATAATCTTATGCGTTAAAAAGCTCTGCCAATTTTTCTTCCTTCATCTGTGAACCGATCACACATAATTTACCGGTCACATCTGCTTTACCCGATCTGATATCATGCTCCTCAGGAACATAATCAAAGTAAATCCAGGTTCCATCTTCTGCCGGAACCATTCCCTTGGAACGAAGAATCATACCATACTCTCCGCTATCCAGTGCTGTGAGAATATTTTCAATTGCTTCCACTGTAAAGGTCTTTGCAGTTTCCACTCCCCAGCTTGCGAAAATTTCATCTGCATGATGATCGTGGTGATGATCATGGCACTCATGATCATGGTGGTGATGATGCTCATGGTCATGACAGCCGCAGGTACAATGTTCATCATGCTCATGATGGTGATCGTGGCACTCATGCTCATCATGGTGGTGGTGCTCATGACATTCGTGATCATGGTGATGATGCTCATGGTCATGGCAGCCGCAGGTACAATGTTCATCGTGCTCATGATGATGGTCGTGGTGGTCGTGACATTCATGTTCATGGTGATGATCATGCTCATGATTGTGCTCATGGCAGCCACAGGTGCAATGTTCATCATGGTCATGATGATGGTCATGATGATGATCATGGTCATGACGTGCATGCTCCAGGAGCTCCTTCATCATGGCTTCCAACTTGTCCTCACCCTCAATCGTTTCAAGAATATCCTTGCCATCCAACTGTTCCCAAGGTGTAGTGATAATTGTAGCTTCCATATTGTGTTCCCGAATCAATTCAATCGCTTTATCCAGTTTCTCCTGGGAAATTTTGCCGGTTCTGCTAAGAATAATGGTACCTGCATGTTCAATCTGGTTAATGAAGAATTCGCCAAAGTTTTTAATATACATTTTACACTTGGTTGCATCCACAACTACAACCGCACTATTGATCTGTACATCCAGATCCGCTGCCACATCTTCAACGGCCTTCACTACATCAGAGAGCTTACCCACACCGGATGGTTCGATCAATACCCTCTCCGGAGAATAGGTTGACAATACTTCTTTCAGTGATTCCCCGAAATCACCTACTAAAGAGCAACAAATACATCCGGAATTCATTTCCTTGATTTCAATTCCGGCTTCCTTTAAAAAGCCTCCGTCAATACCGATCTCACCAAACTCATTCTCGATCAAAACCACCTTGGTATCCTGCAATGCTTCCTTCAGTAACTTTTTAATTAAGGTTGTCTTTCCTGCACCTAAAAAGCCGGAAAATACATCAATCTTTGTCATTTCATACCCTTCTTTCTTTTATCTTAATAAAATATATTACACTCACTTCTATTTATTTTCCACCAATTTAATCAACTTGTCAATACATGGTCAAATGATTTACTCAGTTCATGGCGAATCTTCAAACAATACGGCATATTCAGAAACAATCACGCTTGCCGGCAGAATTGCCACATTTCCCTCCTGATCGATTCCGCAGATAATCCCCAGAAATACACCATTCTGATCAAAAACACCTCCACCGCTCATTCCCGGTGTTGCAGCCGCCTCTGCAATCATCATATGACATTGAAAATCTTCCACATATATCCAATTCTCTTTTAATTTTCCTGATATTTCAACATAATTTCCAGTGGAATCATAACCTCTCAGAATCAAATCCTGCCGATCCGCTGCCTGATCAGTATGTGAGTGTGTCAGCTTAACACCTTCCATTGTGTTCACGTCTTCCACAACAAGAAAAACCAGATCCAAGCCCTCTACAGGATAGATATGGTTCACTTTCTGCGACCCGATCCACACCTCTTGGGCATCCTTCACAACATGAGCTGCAGTCGCAACAATGACTTGTTCCTGCCCTGCATGATATACAACCCCGCTCCCCTGAAGAGTTTCACACTGTATGTGTACTACGGTATTTTCTCTGAAAAGAATCTCCTCTTCAGAAGTCTTCCCGCATCCCATAAAATAAAACATGCATAAAGCAAATAAAAAGATTTTTTTTATAGATCCCATGTTTCTCTCCTTTGCATAAAGACCCGGAAACAGGTGATACTGTTTTCCGGGTCCTTATTCATGTAAGCAGAACGATAAGCCGGGTTCTGTCGTTGAGCGATCATCTATCTAGAGCGCCTGTCACCAAACGCTTCAAGCGACCTACCTGAAAGCAGGTCGGGCCAACCTATTGCTTTCTGCTTGGTCTTGCTTCGGATGGGGTTTACATGGCTCCGCCTGTTACCAGACGGACGGTAGTCTCTTAAGCTGCCTTTCCACCCTTACCGGAATCACCGAAATGATTCAGGCGGTATATTTCTGTTGCACTGGCCTTGGAGTCACCTCCACCGGACGTTATCCGGCATCCTGCCCTATGAAGCCCGGACTTTCCTCACCTGTTTTTACACAGCCGCGATCGCCTGTTCTCCTTACACATTTATAGATTTTATCACGTATGAGTAAGTATGTCAAAGATATTTATCAGTTTTTTGTTTGTCTCATTTTTACAACCGCTATATTGATATTTTCATTATACAATTTTAAAAAATATCACTTTTTGAGACAAAACCTTGATTCCCAGGAGGTAAATATGCCAAAGCCAACTTCTATTTCCGGTAAAAAGAATTTAATCAGCAAAAACCTTATCGAAATCCGAAAACAAAAGGGACTTTCTCAGCGCGCCCTGGCAAGAGATCTTCAGCTTTTGGGCTATGATATCGATAAAAATGTAATCACCCGCATAGAAACCGGCAAACGATATGTGACTGATATTGAATTAGCTGCACTTTGTAAGGTTCTCCATGTTCAGATGGACGTTTTGATCGAAAAGGACGATGAAATCTAACTCCCCTTATACCTTAAAACAGCTTCCTCCCACAAATTCTCTGCAAATAGAATTGCGTGGCAGTTCTTCACTACTGACTCCCAGAAAATATTCCAGAAATTTCAACAAACGTTTTGCTTCATAATATTCCGGCATATCTTTCGTAATTCCAAAGAGCAGCGGTTCCGCGAACTGTTTTATAACTGCAAGCTCGTAAATCAATGCAGAATTAAACATTGCATTGGCTTCTTCCTGATATGGAAAGATATTTTCCTCTTCCCCTCTTCTCACTGACGGCCACATCTCGATGGTTCTTCTGGCATTGGTTCCCCTTGTTCTGGCATCCCGCACCATTCGACGAAGCAGTCTGCCATCCGTTGTGGGTATACGATTGTGATTATCAATATTTACACTGGTAAGTGCACTGATATACACTTTATATTTACTTTCTTCTGGAAGAGAATAGGACATCTTTGGATTCAAACCATGAATACCTTCTATTACCAATAAATCGTCTTCCTTTAATTGTTTGAACATTCCATTATATTCCCGTTTTCCAGTGATGAAATTGTAAACCGGTAGTTCAACTCTTTCACCAGCCAGCAAACAGCACATATCTTTATTAAACAGTTCCACATCAATGGCTTCCAGACACTCAAAATTCAAATCACCATTTTCGTCCTTAGGCGTCTGATCCCGATTCACAAAATAATTATCTAAGGCGATGGGATGAGGGTTCTTTCCTAATGTTCGAAGCTGGATGGATAATCTGTGTGAAAAACTTGTTTTTCCGGAAGA
>JAZUCP010000287.1:0-3799 GCA_045639165.1 Acetatifactor sp.
CCATTCGTTGTCTTACACACCAATCGCCAATTTTTACGCCCTGGAATTCTTCATGCCCTTTGGGAAAGCGGCCATATTCCTCATAGAACTGTATAGCCAATTGCAGATTTTCATCCCAATGCTGTTCATACATTGCCTTTCGTGGATCTTCCAAAGCACCAATATTTTCACCGTTATAGGTTTCACTTTGTTCTGGCAGCCGTCCATGTTCTTCGCTAAAAGAATGAGTGGTTTTCACATACTGTTCCCAGGTGAATCTTTGTGGGTGGTTCAGCAATCCGATGGCTTCCAGCTTTTCTTTCCGTTCTGGATCATAGGAAGGAGATTTCGCAGCCTTCTTCTGGCTAAGACACCAATGGCCAAGATTGACACCCTTGTATGCTTCCCGGTGTTTTGGGAACCGACGATACTCCGCAACAAATTCCTGAAGAAGCTGGTAATTGTTTTCCCAGGCTATAGCCCTAAGATTGGTCGAAGGCATGAAGCAACACTCCTTTCCCTGAAAATATCTGACAATATTATACAGCACCAAAGTTTCAACATCAACCTTGATTTCGCTCCGACATTTTTGGGGGATACTGTTGGTTTTCATACAGATTTTCTCTTTTTTGTCGGAAGTCCATCACATGAGCAAGTATGTGTTGGAACAAAGAAATACACCCTGCCACAAAAACGGCATACTTTGGGGATTTTGTCAAATGAACAAAGAAAGGGAAGGGGATTGCCTATCATTGCTGATGATTTTTTATTACCAGCATGTACGACAGTATAAGTACTTTTTTACATGCTGGATAATAAGGGCTAAAAAAGCCCTTATTATTTCAAATACACATCCAGCATAGGCTTACCGCCTTTGTTTCTGCCAAAGTCTATGACATCATATTCTATGCGATCAATATACTGTTTTAAGAAATCGTTTTTTTCCTTTGCAGTAATATTTTCATCTTTCAAGCATTCAATCAATTGATGCATGGTTGAAATTCTTTCAGAATAATCAACAGGATCAGGCATTGATTCTTTCGCCACCTGGATTTGTTTTTTCAGCTCTTCTATTGTTTGATTGTATTTCTGCTTTCGTTCAATAAATTCTTCTTTGGTATAGGCTTCTGATTCAAATGCATCAAAAAGGTTGTTGCGTCGCTTTTCTTGTTTGCCAAGTTCTGTTTCCATTGATTCAATCATAAGTTTGTGCTTGGCTCTTTCGGCTTGGTTGTTATCACAGGCCATTTTGGTTTCAAAATCTTCTATATAGTTTAGAAGGGCTTCAACCAAGGTATCCATCACCAAACTGTGATAAAGTGATTTCTTGTAGCATAACTTGGTACTGCTGTGAACTATTCTTGGCGGAACATGTTGACGGCAATAATGAAATTTGAGTTCCATTGATCTACCACAGTCTTTGCAGAACAACAAATTGGCAAGGGGATTGATCAGTTTTTTATCAGTATTCACTTTGGGATGTGTGTCCAACAATGCTTGGGCACGATCAAACTGTTCTTTACTGATTATTGGATCATGTTTTCCCTTATAGATAGATATTTCTTCACGGCTTACAGACTTAAAACTTTTTGTGACTTTCCCTGTTTGGGAATCATATTCCTTTGTTATTCGCTTTTTTCCCCAAACAACATTGCCAATATAGTGTTCATTTTTGATTATGGCACGAATAGTCTGTCTTCCCCATTCACTTGCACCTAGTTTTCTTGGAACGCCTAATTCGGTCATTTTCCTTGCAATCCATCCCAAAGATTGTTTGTCTTCGGTGAACCAATCAAAGATCATGCGAACATATTTTGCTTCTTCTTCATTGATAACAAGTCTTCTATCCTTTTTGCCAAACTTCTGAATGTTATATCCAAGGGGAGAAAAAGTGCCAATAAAATTTCCTTCTTCAATAGATTCTTGCTTTCCGGCTTCCAATCTTCGTCTGATGGTTTTATATTCCCTTCTGGACATAAACAGACCAAACTCAAAGTATTCTTGATCAGATTCATTATTGGGATCATATACCTTGGCAGGAGAAATGATGTGTGTGTTGCTATATTGGAAAGCATCAGCAACTTCGCCTTGATCTTTGGTGTTCCCTCTGGCCAATCGTTCAACTTCGACAACAAGAACACCTTTGTATTTTTTCTGATAAACATCCTTCAGCAGTCTTTGCATTTCAGGCCGTTCATCAATGCTGTCACCGGACACAAGTTCCTTGTAAACCGTAATTTGATCAGGGTGAATATCATGCTTTTCTGCAAGCTTGTCAAGCATCTTTTTATGCCTTGCTAAAGTTTCACCTTCACCCATAGCTTCCAATTCCAAGTCAGCCCTGGATTTTCTCAAATACATTGCATATTGGTCTTTTTTATATTCGCTTGTAGCATTTTCAATTATTTGATTTATTTCCATTTTGGCCACTTCCTTCTTTTTGATGCCAGTATCGCCATGCTTTCAGTTCGTCTTTCAAGAAAGCAAGCTGTTCCTGGTATTCCTCTTTAACTGCACGGATGTCCTTCCTGTGCTGTTCGTCAATCTTGCTCAGCCGGAGTTTCAATGCCTTGTTTTCTTTTTCTACGGCAGAAAGCTTTGCTGTTTGCTGCTCCAAAACTTCCAACTGTTTCAGATCTTTTTCCACCTGTTCGGTGCAGGGGAATTCATCTGTTGTTCCACCAATCAGGGTGATCAGAATATTTCTTATGGTTGAATACTTGCAATCCAAGTAATCACCGGCCTTGATGCGGTTGATGGTGCCAACTGGAACTTTGCTTTTATCAGCCAAAACCTGATTTGTCCATTCAAGATATTTTTGCCTTTTTATGCACCATTGAATTAGGTCAGAGAAAGAAAGAGTCATTAAATTGGGAACACAACTTTTTCCCAACCTATCACACTTAATACATTTTTCAAACATATTTTTCACCTTTTATCATTTGTGATATTCCATCTGTTAAAAGTGATAAACTGCACGATGAAGTGATATGCAAATTTCACTTCTGTTTATTGATAAAGCTTCGTGAAGGTGATAGGCTAAGACCAGGTCAGAAATGGCCTATCATCCAAGGTAGTGTGGGGATGAAAGGTTGGCACTGGACATCCTCACGCTACTTCTTTAATAGAATACTCAAAAAAAGAATTTTCTGAATATATCAATTTACCTTGCAAGACAAAATACTTTACTGTAGTATAGCATGCGAAACGGATGTTCTACTTCTCGACGAAAGGTACGATATAATGAGAGCGATTGATATGATAATTAAGTTTTTATTTACGTTAACACCCGAACAAGCAGAATATATTCTTAAAAATCTTAAAAATATTAGAAAGATTTCAGAATTACCCTCATTGCTTGAAGAACAGCATCAGCCTTCTCTTCAGGAACAGTCTTCGCAAATTCGATAAGCTTTAGAACACTCTCCGGCAACCCATCGTCTTGATCGGTGGGTTCCGAAAAGAAATCCGATCCATTCAAATCTAATGCGATAGCCAATTTTTGCAAAGTGCTTCTTTTTATATTTACAACTTTTCCACTTTCATATTTTGCAATAGCAGACTTCTGGACACCGACAATTTCACCCAATTCTTCTTGAGTTAATCCTTTTTCTAATCGAGCTGCCTTTATCAGTTTCCCAATTTCCATTATTTATCACCACCTTCTTGTGTCTTAATAATACACCATTGTGTCGCAAAAATCAACTTTTTTCAGCTAAAATACCAAAATTAGTTATTGACATTAAAAATATTTTATAATACGGTAAAAAGTGTCGGTAAAAAGTGTCTTAATTAGATACCTGGGAGAAGAAAGGATGTG
>JAZUCP010000288.1:0-4681 GCA_045639165.1 Acetatifactor sp.
TTTGATCCCCCATCTGACTGCAAACATGGCTCCTAACATCTCTCCGGTCACATTTCGAAGCTTTGCAGACTCCGGATTATTGCCGCTTCCGTTTTCTACATAAATACTTCCATCGGGCAGCAAAAACACACAGCCAAAGGCGTATTTGAGCAAAGAATGCTCATAACTTCCATCCACGTAAGCAATCAATTTTCCCGGTTCCTGCTGCACAGGACTGATGAGTGCAGCCTGTTTGCTCACACATTCTTCTTCCACAATCCCCAGATATGCGCGGGCCTCCTGTAAGGTGGCAAATCCCTTGTACTCCGCACCGGAATACCCCTCTATAACAGTTTTACATTCATCCCAGTTGTTGAATATTCCTGTTTTTTTTCCTTTTTTTTCTGCATAAAACCTTTTCGCCGCCATGCTCACTCCCGGAAACCATATGTATGATACTTAATATTGTTTCCTATCTTACCACAAAATGTGAAATATTTAAAGACAAAAACCGTTATCCTTTTTCCCGGATGGTAACCAGCATGGGAAACCAATATTTTCTCTCCTTTAAAAAGCTCTCCAGACGACCACCATAAATATCCGGGCCCGTAGAGTTACTGAAGGTATTGTATCCTACTACTTTTCCATCCTTGTATTCTACCGTTACAAAATGTGCACCAATCTTCCATTTACGATGCCAGTAATAAAAGAGAATTCCCAATCCGTCTCTCTTTAACATTCGATCAAATCGCTTCTTATGAAAGCTGATTTTTACCTCAAATCCTTTTTGCCAAAAATAAATCGCCGGACCGAACAAAAAGGTTCCGAAATTACCGTTGATCAGCGGAAGCTGCCATGTATAATACCGGATTAATTCCTTTTCCTTTGCCGGATACCCCAATAGCACCAATGCATTATAGGTGGCGATCCAGCCGCATCCCACAACCGCACTTGACCGCAATCCATATCGAAACTGCCTCTTGGGAATCTTTTTCTGATTGTATATAAGTTTTCCCCCACTGCTTATTCCATTTTTAGACAATGTAATGTACTCTTTTTTCATGATATTGATCCCTTGCTTCCGGTTTCTCTGCAGGATGTCCGATAAAGATAATATTCAGTGGTATCTCCTTTTCATCTATTCCCAGGCATTCCCTTACCTTTTCTTCTGCACGTTTCTGAGGATGAATTCCACACCATACAGCACCCAGCCCAATATCCGTAACTCTTAACAAGATATTCTCCGTAGCTGCACTGCAGTCCTGTATCCAATAAGCGGCAGCATGCATGGGCAATGCTCTGGTTAAGTTTCCACACACAATAATTGCCAAAGGTGCTTTCATCTTGGTAAACATGGATGCAGACCGCAATTTTTCTAACAATTCCTTGTTGGTCACCACATAAAATTCCCAAGGTTGCTTATTACATGCGCTGGGACCGCTCATGGCAGCATGAAGCAACTCCTCTATCTGCTCCGATGATACCGGCTCCTCCGTAAATTTTCTCACACTTCTTCGCTTTAATAATACCTCTTTTAATTCCATACTGCTTCTCCTTTTAATAAAATCCCACAATCGCTTGCAGGATTCTCGTTTACACTATTTTAATTCGCATATTGATGAATGGTTGCTTCAATTCTTGAACGAACCAATGTTGCCAGCTCCGTAGTGTTCATATCTTTATATTCTTCATACAGAATGGGCTGTAAATAACGAATCTGCACCTTTACCGGCTTACATCCCTTCTGATCCAACACCTTAAAGCTGTCAATCAATGCAACTGGAAGTACCGGACACTTAGTTTTTACAGCACATTTGAAGCTTCCACCATGAAAGTCCAGCAATTTATTGCCCATTTTACTTCTGGTTCCTTCCGGGAAAATCAGGTAGTTGCGACCCTTTTTCACTTCCTTAATCACATTTACGATGACTTCCATGGACTGTTTAATATCTTCCCTATCCATTGCAAAAGAATTGGTACATTCCTTGATCTGTTTTAAAAATGGAATCTCCGCCAGTTCTTTTTTTAACACCGCGCCAAGTGGATTATCGCAGGTTGCAGCGATGGCCAACACATCAAACAATCCCTGATGATTGCCATACATCAAAAAACCGTTTTCCTTGGGGATATTTTCTACTCCATGTACCTGCAGATCAATATTACCGGTGGTTACTGCCAGCTTTAAAATATACTGAATATGCTGCCACTTCTCCAATTCTGAATATCGATCCCCATGCTTTGCATAGCGACACAGTTTTATCCATGCTCCCGGTACCTTCCAAAAATTCCTAAGTACCATCAAAAGTATTCGAACCATTTTACGCCTCCACTATCTTCTCGGTCTGCAGGAACATCCGATACCAAGTGCTCCTTCTCCGGTATGACAGGCAATCCCCAAGGAAAGCTTATCATACATCACTTCCATCCCCGGAAAATACTCCTGAATCTCGTGAATCCACTCCACAGTCGTTTCTTCATCTGCACTGGACGCTGCCATCAGATAGACCTCTCCCTTATCGTAATACTCACGGAAAGTATATTCCAGATCATATTTCATAGCTTCCAACATTTCTCTTCTGGCTTTCTTCATACCTCTGCATTTCCGGTAGGTTTCCAGAACCCCTACTTCCAATTTCAAGACCGGCTTTACATTTAAAAGCGTGCCGATTGCCGCTGTAGCCGGGCTGATCCTTCCGCCTTTTTTCAAATATTCCAAGGTTTCCACACCCAGATATATGGACATCTGATTTCTGGAAAGCTCTAAAGCATCTTTTATCTCTTCCGCACTTAATTGCTCCTGAGCCATCTCCAGTGCATCTAAAACCGAACGATGCAAAGGTGTTGCAATTCGCCCATTATCCACAACAAATACTTTTCCGGCAAATTCTTCTTCTTCTGCCAGCATCATAGCCGTATTGCAGGACCCGCTAAGCCCACTGCTTATTGGAATATGGACAAGCTGCTCATATGTCTTTAATACCTCTCGCCACAGCTCCATAACTGCCTCCGGCGACTGCTGGGAGGTAGATACCTTCTTATCCTGACTTAGGGCCTCAAAAAATTCCTTCTCCGTAATAGATACGCCCTCAAAATAACATTCTTCTTCTACATAAAAAGGCATGGGTAGTACAAATATCCCCAAACGCTTAGCTTCTTCTGGTGTAATTCCACTATGACTGTCCGTCACAATTCCAACCGATTTCATATGCGTTCTCCTCATTGTGCATAATTTATGCATGAATCTCTATGTTAATATTTTACCACAAATCTGAGAAATTCCTATTAACAAATTATTAAATTCACGCCGACAAGCTTTTTGTAGTATTTAAATATAAAAATGCCGGATTCTCTCCTCTTATTTCTTTTTGCGGTATTTGGCTTCAATACCTACTACATACACTACCATAGCCCCAATACTAATAAGCATCGCACCCAATATAGGTATAATAATCAAACCCGAATTCTGTCCATCTAATAAAGGTAATCCAATTAACGTAAACAAAACACCATACACACACCACAATTTGCCCAACGCACGATTATAACCTTTCACATCCTCTATGGGTGCCACTTTAGCATTTGCCCAAAAGCCGAAAGGTTTTGCTTTCTTGGAAGTCAAATCATAAATGCCCATTACAATAAATAGTACGCCCATTATTGCCCAAATAATGAATGCCATTAATCTTTCATCCATAAATATCTATCCTTTCTTTTGTTCTGCAAATTCAAATAATCACCTGCGTTCAATCCTTTATAAAGATTGAACGCACGCTTTATTATCCAACAATTATTCTTGATGCTCCAATACCCACTTAAGCATATCTTCATATTCCAAACTTCCATCTGCTATTTCTTTATTAAGCCATAGCCCAGACGTGTACCTTTTGCTTGAATCGTTGGATATAGCTCTTCTCCACCAAATACCTGAAACGGAGTCTCTATAGCAGACTCCAACAAATTGAAGTCTCTTACACCAACAGTTCCGCCAGTCTGTTCAATAAGCTGTGAATGAAGCATCAAAATCTGCTCTTTGCTCAGTCTTTTCATTTAGCAAGCACCTCATAAGCCTCTTTATTCTGTGCAAGTAATCTCTTTGAAATTTCAAGCACATCTTCATCCTTAGCAACAGCACTGTCATCCGCTTTGCTAAAATCTATTACCAAGTATCTTGGTGCATTATTCTTAAGTATAACAACTGAGCCAAGCTCATCTACTAATCTTGCAACTTTTGAAAAGTTCTGATTTGCTTCTGTAATTGAAACCATGCATCTGCGATGCGTTTAATACTTCTGCCATGTCATTGATGATGTCATAAATTTCTCTACCCATAAGAGTTCACTCCTTTTTGATGGAGTATATCGCAGAAAAATAGGTACAGCAACAGAGCGTATTACTGAAAGTTTTAGTCTTCCTCTAGTCTTGCTTTGACATCAACATGGTTGAACCAACCAGCAAAATAATACCGAGAATGAAACATACACACCCCAAAATGGTATCCAACTGATTAGCGAAGAAACCTATCCATACACTACCTAATAACATCACGCACATCCATTTGAAAATATTACTAACCTTGTTTTTTAATTTGACTTTTTCGGCATCTGCATATTCCGCTACTTTTTTTAATGTTTCCTTTTCTTTCTCCATATTCTCGCTTTTCCTTTCTGCATCAATAATTTCACGAATATCCACGTCGAAGAAA
>JAZUCP010000289.1:0-2294 GCA_045639165.1 Acetatifactor sp.
CGGTTTCCCAATATAAATACCTATATACGCACAGACGGCTAGTGCTATAATACCGTTAACCGTTACTATGATTTTCTGTTGGTTTCTTGTTAACTCTTTATGAGCTTTCATTTGTATCCACCTCGAGCCAGGCCTTCGCCAACAGTTTCACTCCTTGCTGTATATTCTCTGCTGACATTCCGCCATATCCTAAAATAACTGTCGAAGACTTCTGTTTCCTGTCAATAAAGCTGTCTGACAATCCATACACCTTTACAGACTGCTCCGCAGCTTTTTTGATCAGCTCCGACTCCGATTCTCCTGTTTTTGAAGTCAAAAGCAGGTGCAGTCCGGCATTTTCTCCCGTTATCTCAAAGTGCTTACCAAAGGGCTTGAGCAATTCCAAGAGCAGGTCATGCTTCTCTTTATACACCTTGCGCATTTTATTCAGATATCTTTCAAAATATCCATCACGGATAAACTCATCCAATATCCGCTGGTCAATTCGGGATACCGTCGTAGAATAAAAATAGCATCTCGCCCGATATCTTTCCAAAAGACTCTCCGGAAGAACCATGTAACTGACACGAATGGCCGGGGCAATGGATTTGGAGAATGTCCCAATATAAATTACTTTTCCCCTCTTATCAGAAGCCTGTAGAGAAGGAATCGGCTTCCCCTTATATCGGAATTCACTGTCATAATCATCTTCGATCAGATATCTGCCTTCGGCCTGATTGGCCCAGTTGAGCAATTCGTTCCTTCTGCCAATAGGCATGACCGTTCCGGTAGGATACTGATGGGAAGGCATCACATACACAAGCTGCACTTTCGTTTCCTGCAACCGGGAAACCTGCATGCCATTTTCATCCATATCCACCGTAGTGATTGGCCATGCAAAGGATTCAAATATTTTATAGGCTCTAAGGTATGTGGGATTTTCCATGGCAATGCAGACCTTTTCACCAATGATCTTTTCCAAAAGCATCAGCAAATAATCATTTCCGGCACCTATAATGATCTGATTCGGATGACAGTCTACTCCACGAGAAGAATGCAGATACGCGGCAATAGTCTCCCTTAATTCTTGATCTCCCTGGCCATTTCCTTTGGCAAATAATTTAGCATTGCTATCGGACAAAATGCTCTTATTGATCTTTTTCCAAACACTAAAAGGAAATTTAGACATATCTATCCTGGTTGGAGAAAAATCACATAAAGGCAATGCTTCATTGTGTACCGATACCTTAAGATCCTTCTGTTCACTTTTTGTTTCAGGTATCTGGAACAATTCCTCCACCTTACATACAAAGTATCCCTTATAGGGTCTGGACTCCAGATATCCCTCCGATACCAACTGTCCATATGCCAGATCCACAGTACTTCTGGCCACCTGGAGATGCTCTGCCAGCGTACGGGTGGAAGGAAGTCTTTCCCCACATTCCAGCTTTCCCGCTCGGATCTCCTGCCTGATATATTCATATATCTGCTCATAAAGGCATTTATCAATATCTGTTTTCAATTCAATGGTCAGATCATACATATCATACGCTCCACAGACAAATGTAGTCAAAATAAGGGCTGAGCTTTAAAGGCTCAACCCTTGGTGTTTAATTCTTCGGCAATACGAAAGAGCTCTTTAAAGATACGATACGGTTAAATACCATATTTTCCGGTGTGGAATCCTTTGCATCCACACAGAAGAAGCCCTGTCTTACAAACTGGAAGTTGTCGTAAGGCTTAGATCCCTTAAACGCAGGTTCTAAGTAACATTCCTTCAAAACAGTCAGTGAGTTTGGATTCAGATTCAGGCTTCCGTCCTCATTGTAAACGCCCTTGGCCTCGTCGATAATATTTTCGTACAATCTTACCTCTGCCTTCACTGCCTCTGCAGCGGATACAAAGTGGATGGTTCCCTTTACCTTACGGCCATCATTGCTGTTGCCACCCTTGGTTTCAGGATCATAAGTACCATGTACTTCAATGATCTTACCATCTTCGTCCTTTACGCAGTGAGTACATTTTACGAAATATGCATTCATAAGACGCACTTCATTGCCCGGGAACATACGGAAATATTTTTTAGGAGGTTCCTCCATAAAGTCATCTCTTTCAATATATAATTCCTTGCTGAAAGGAATCTTTCTTGTACCAAGTTCTTCATTGTCCAGATTCAAAGGTGCATCCAGCCATTCTACCTGATCTTCCGGATAATTATCAATTACCAGCTTCACAGGATCAAGAATTGCCATCATACGAGGTGCCTTGGTCTTTAAATCTTCACGAATACAGTACTCCAGCATTGCATAGTCTAC
>JAZUCP010000290.1:0-1586 GCA_045639165.1 Acetatifactor sp.
GGATTTCTCACACATTCCTCTGCGGAAGGACGAACCACATCCTTGGAAACCTCGCTGTAGATTCCCGCTTTTTGCAGCTCCTTAAAGGATCTCTTTACCAGTCGGTCCTCTCCGGAGTGGAAAGTCAGAATTGCCACTCTGGCTCCCGGTGCCAAAACCTGAGGAAGTTTCTCTAAAAAAGCATATAATACCTCAAATTCACTGTTTACATCGATACGAAGTGCTTGAAAGGTTCTTTGACAGGATTTTTTAACCGCTTCCGCTCTTTCCTCCTTGGGAACATAGCAAAGTGCCTGCTCAATCACATTTTTCAGATCGGTAGTGGTTTCAATGGGCTTGTCCTTCTTTCGCCACTTGGTAACAGTGGCTGCTATCTCCTGTGCATATGGCTCGTCAGAATTTTCTACCAGCATTCCTACCAGCTCTTCTTCCGTAATTTCCTTCAATCTGTCGGCTGCACTAAGACCCTTTTGGGGATTCAATCGTAGATCCAAGGGCCCATCCACTTTATAAGAAAATCCCCTCTCCGGATTATCAATTTGCATGGAGGACACTCCCAGATCCGCCAATACAAAATCAAACTTTTTCCCGGTTTCTTCTGAAACCAGATCAATATCCGCAAAATTCTGGAGTCGAACCGTCAAAATCTCATCTCCGAAGCCCTGACTTTTCAGTCTCTCCCTGGTTTTTGCTGATTCAATAGGGTCCACATCCAGTGCATATATATGTCCCTGTCCCTGAAGACAGTTAAGCATCGCCTTCGTATGTCCCCCATATCCTAAGGTTGCATCCAGGCCAATCTGCCCCGGTTTGATCTGCAAAAAGTCCAGAATTTCCTGCACCATAATGGAGATATGCATTCCGGCAGGCGTACTTCCCTTCTGAATCACCTTCGCAATGGTATCCTCATATTTTTCCGGATTATGCTCTTTATACTTTTCCTTATAGCTTTTGGGATGGGTCCCGGAATAACGTACCCTGCGTTTGTGTACTCCCTGCTCTCTTTCCTGCTCTGCCATATATTAACGATTATCCTTTCTTGATTTTAAATTCTTCACAATAGTTTTCACAAACTCCATCATACTATTGTACCCAATGACTGCAAGTGGAAACATGGATATGTAATAAGGAAACATATATCTTCCTTTTGCTTCCCAGATGATACAAAAGAGGAATCCTCCAATTAATCCCACTGCAAAGAAATGCTGTAAAATATTGCTTCCTCGTTTCACCGCAAACAAATAATAGAACAAAGCTCCTACGAATACCACTATTTGCACATAATTACTAAAGTTTAAGATATCCATAAAATAATCATGGGAGATCTTATATACAAAGGTATCCTGTGAAGGTAGATTTTCATCCCGATAATTTGCGGAGAAATACAAACTCTGAAACAAAGGATTATTCCATTGAGAAAGAACCTTTTCCCGGAAGAATAATTTAGCATACTCCTTATCCGCTTTAAATCTCTCTATATCATTCCTAATCCGTTCTTTTGCAATCGCATCTGCTTTTTCCCAATCATATCCTACCGATGCACTTAATTCCAATGCCGACATATCATCCCAGCCGTAACGTCCGCT
>JAZUCP010000291.1:0-2076 GCA_045639165.1 Acetatifactor sp.
CTGACGGATGTCAGATGACGGATGAAGCTGCGGATATCGTTTATGCAGAAATTCAAAAGACTGATGTATTAACCGGTGCTAAAATGATGGCGTATGAAGAAGGTATGGCAGCAGGTCTGATTGAATACGTGGGTGAAGATTGTAAGGAAGCACTTTATGATGCCATCAAGGCTCGCAGCGTTCGACCCGGTCTTTGCAAAACCGCAGGCTTAAAGCTGGTTTATTCTCCTTTAAACGGTTCCGGTCTGGTACCTGTTATGAGAATTTTAAATGACATCGGTATCGATGATATTACCATCGTACCTGAACAGAAATATCCTGACGGAAACTTCCCTACCTGCCCCTATCCGAATCCGGAGATCTTCGAAGCACTCCGCCTGGGTCTGGAGCTTGCAAAATCCTCAGATGCAGATCTGATGTTAGCAACCGATCCCGATGCAGACCGTGTAGGTATCGCAATCAAGTGTCCGGATGGAACTTACGAATTAGTATCCGGTAATGAAGTTGGTGTTCTTTTATTAGACTATATCGCAGCAGGCCGCATTGAAAACGGCACTATGCCTGCAAATCCTGTAGCAGTGAAGTCCATCGTTTCCACTCCTTTAGCAGATGCAGTTGCTGCTAACTACGGCGTAGAGCTTCGCAGCGTACTCACCGGCTTTAAGTGGATTGGCGACCAGATCGCAGGCTTAGAAGCTGCCGGCGAAGTAGACCGCTTCATCTTCGGTTTCGAAGAAAGCTATGGTTATCTGGCAGGTCCTTATGTGCGTGATAAGGATGCAGTCATCGGCTCTATGTTGATCTGTGAAATGGCTGCTTACTATCGCAGTATCGGTTCTTCCATCAAACAGCGTCTGGAAGAAATCTATGCACAATATGGCCGCTACTTAAATAAGGTAGACAGCTTTGAATTCCCCGGTCTGTCAGGTATGGACAAGATGGCAGGCATTATGACGGATTTAAGAAACAATCCTCCTGCTGAAATCGGCGGCTACAAGGTAGTGAAAGTAACCGACTACAAGAAGCCTGAAGAAACCGGTCTTCCTGCAGCAAATGTTCTGATCTATGCTTTGGAAGGCGGTGCAACTGTAGTGGTTCGTCCTTCCGGTACTGAACCTAAGATCAAAACCTACTTTACCACATTGGGTAAGGACCTTGCTGAGGCAGAAGCTCAGAAGGCAGTGCTGGCTGAGGCATTAAAGCCTGTGCTGGCGTAGAATTAAGCAAATGTAATGAGGGACAGTATGATCACACGTACATACTGTCCCTCTTGAATTTCTTTAGATATTATTTTTTTTTACAAACTCCAAAAGCTCCGCTGGTTTTTTTACCACCATGTCCGCACCATTTTCTATCAGTTCGTCTTCATCTCTGAAGCCCCACAAAACACCTATGGTAAATAATCCTGCATTTTTCCCGGTTTTCATATCTACGGAAGTATCCCCTATATAGATACAATCCTCTTTGCTTACATTCATGTGTGAAAGGATATCAAACACAATTGTGGGGTCCGGTTTTAAGGGAACTCCTTCTCTTTGTCCCAGAACACAGGCAAAATAGTCTTCTCCGAAAAAAGAACTTACCACCTTTTTCGTAGGATAATCCGGCTTATTAGAGGCAATTGCTATATTTATGCCCGAGTTTTTAATTTTATCAAGGACAGGTTTTAATCCTTCAAAGACACCGGTTTTGTATGTCGCTGCTGCATTATATGCCGTATCATAATCATCAAAAACCTTGTCATAAAGCTCCTCTGTAAAACAATTTCTAAATTGAAGCATCTTTTTTATCAAATGATAGATACCATTTCCCGCAAAATATTTATATTCATGCACCGCAATGGGTTCAATATTATTTTTTTGAAGAGCATAATTACCATAGTAAGCAATGGTCTCAATGGTATCTAAAACTGTTCCATCAAGATCGAAAATACATAACTTAATCATTGCAATCACTATCCTTTCTGACTACATATATTTATATCCGCTCCCGAAAGGAGCAAATTTTGTATAATAAATTCTAGCAGATTATACTCTTGGCTTCAAGTGAATATTTTGGGTGTGATATGGTTGACTT
>JAZUCP010000292.1:0-3880 GCA_045639165.1 Acetatifactor sp.
GCAATTAAGGAATTGAAGGCAGTTGGTGTTGAAGTATCTGCTGAAAATCCTATTTACTTCGACGTACCTTACTTCTCAGGAAGTGAATCTCGTACAAACATGATCAATGCTTACAAGCAGTCTATCGAAGCTGCTCTGGAAGGCAAAGTAATTGTTAACCTGGTTGCATGTGCTGACAGCTCTGAATGGTATTATTCAGGTTACTATACCAGCTATGGTTATGAAGCTAACTACGATATGTACGACTTATCAGGATGGGGTCCTGACTACGGTGATCCTTCCACATATCTTGATACAATGCTTCCTGAATATGCAGGCTACATGGCAAAATGTATTGGTATCTATTAATTAGATTACCTGGAATTGATTTAAAAATTTAAGTTGTAGGAGAACGGGCAGACGTCCGTTCTCTTACGATGTTATTAGTGAGAGACAGATTATGGCTAAATATTTAATTAAGCGTTTGTTATACGGTATTTTTTCAATTATGTGTGTTGTTGCAATTGTAATGGTTATGATTTATTCCCTGATGGATCGTAATCTGATTTTTGCAAATGACCCAAACTATGCTCATCAAAGTAACAACTCCAAAGTGACATATAAATATCAGAAGTGGGAAGACTATGGCTATCTTGATTATGTTACCTATGCTGATTATATCAATGGTCTTTTGGCAAACGGTGAAATAGATGAAGCAACTAAGTCTGCAATAATAGGCATCGGAAGAACTCCGGATAAAGACTCTGATCAGGTAAAAGAATTTATTAAAAAATTCAAAGATCATTATACAGCCTTAGGTTATAAAACCGAAAGACTGGATGCAGTTACCTTAAGTGGCAGAAAGATTGCTGATGGTGGTCAGCCACAGCTTTTTGCATATAGAGATAATCCATTGATTAGCCGTCTTGTAAAATACTTTGCCGGTCTTATTACAATTGATAATATTCACAAGGCCGAAGGTGAAATAGGAGAGAGGGGCATTCGCTTTACCTTATATGATCCGGCTTACAATGGTGAAAAATTTGCTCCGGCAATTATTGGTAATGGTACACACCATAAATATTTATTATACACAAATTCGAAATTCCCATATATTCATCAAAATATTGTTTCAATAAATCTGGGTACATCTTACTCAGTAAATAAGGGCAAAGATGTGTTTAACACAATGACCGAAACCCAGGGTTCCTATGTAAAGTCAACCATCACATATCCAACAGGATTATCCGAAAGCAGTGCTGACGATTTGCATAGTGCTACTTATTCACAGGGGTCTCGCTTGGCAAGCTCGGTTAACAAAGAAAGATTTACCGATGATTATACAGTAGTTTCTACTGTTAAGAAGGGTATGTCGAAAATGGGATACTCTTTCTGTATCGGTATTTGTTCCGTTATTCTTGCTTACGGTCTTGGTATTCCGATTGGTATTATGATGTCAAGAAAGAAGGACAAGCTGATTGATAAGATTGGTACGGTATATATTATCTTTATTATTGCGGTACCTTCACTGGCATATATCTTCCTCTTTAAGGCAATCGGCGGAAGCTTTGGACTTCCAACAACCTTTGATATGGAATCAAGAAGCAAGCTTATGTATGTACTTCCTATTATTTCACTGGCACTTCCTTCCGTTGCCAACCTGATGAAATGGATGCGTCGTTATATGATCGATCAGATGAATTCTGATTATGTTAAGTTTGCAAGATCCGGCGGTCTTACCGAAGGAGAGATTTTTACCAAGCATATTTTGAAAAACGCAGCAATTCCCATCATTCATGGTGTTCCGGGAGCAGTTCTCGGTGCTATGACCGGTGCGATTATTACAGAACGTGTATATGTAGTTCCCGGTGCAGGTAACCTGCTTACAAATGCCATCAACAGATATGATAATGGTGTTATTGTAGGTGTAACTTTGTTCTATGCAACTTTGACGGTTATTTCCATTATTTTAGGTGATATCTTAATGTCAATGGTAGATCCGAGAATTTCATTTACAACGAAGGATAGGTAATGGCTTATGAGTTATGATTTGAAAAAATTGGGATTAACGGAAGAAGAACTGTTTTCCAGAGTGGAGTTTGACGGCAGCGATTCAGAAAAGATTGCAGCTCCAAAATATTCTTACTGGCAGTCAGTATTCCGCGTATTCTTCAGAAAAAAGATTAATATCGTTATTTTACTTCTTTTAGCGGTGATCATTGCATTTGCTTACATCTATCCGGCAGTTGTAAAATATGATAAATTTGCGAACCTGCTTGCAGGTGATACAAAGCATCTTTCTCCTTTAAAAGCGATGGAAAGACTTGGATATAATATTCACTGGATCTTAGGTTCCGGTGCGGCAGGTAACTCTACCTTTGATGCAATCTGGTATGGTTCCAGAATATCTATTTCCCTGGCACTTATGTGTGCTGCCATCAATATGACCGTCGGTGTGATTCTCGGTTCTGTCTGGGGATTCTCCAAGAAGGTTGATATGGTTATGATGAATGTATATAACATTCTTGCTAACATTCCGTATATCCTTTTTATCTCCGTTATGGTTATGTTGTTTACACCAAGCTTCTGGACTATGGTTCTGGCTTTAACAATTACCGGTTGGTTAGGAATTGCGTACTTTATCCGTACACAGGTTATTATTATCCGTGACAGAGAGTACAATCTTGCTTCAAAATGTCTTGGAACATCCACATTCAAGATTGCAATGAAGAATATCCTTCCGTTTATGACATCTATTATTGTTACTTTACTGGCTACCGAAATTCCATCCTACATTTCATACGAAGTGTTCCTGGCATATATCGGTATGGGTCTTTCTGATATGTCCCTTGGTCGTTTGATCTTCGAGGCAGAAAGTGCGATGGTTACCCCCGGCTGGGAATTTGAGTTCTGGAGCCCTGTAGCTGTAGCATCAATCATTACCGTAGTATTATATGTTGTTGGACAGAATCTCGGTGATGCATCTGACCCAAGAACACATATGTAAGAGGTGATTGGAATGCAGGAAAAGAAAGTATTATTATCAATTAAAGATTTGGATGTCAAATTCCGAGTACGTGGTCGTATTTTAACTGCTATACGTGGAATTTCACTTGATATTTATGAAAATGAATCCATTGCCATCGTAGGTGAATCCGGTTCCGGTAAGTCTGTATTTACAAAGACTTTTGCAGGTATGCTGGACTCCAATGGTTATGTAAGCAATGGTAAGATCATTTTTAATGACGAAGAACTGGCGGATACAAGTGTTGCAAAGAACAGTTTGTCTGCTAAGTTGATTGCACATTCCTTGAACAAGCTGAATGAATATTCCAAGCTTGAATTTGGAGCTGAGACTTATAAGGAAATCTTAAACTTAAAAGCAGAAAGAAAAGCAAGAGAAACCCTTACAAATGAAGAATTGGAAGCAGCTGCACAAAAGTCAAAGGATCTGAATATGAAGAGAGCAGAGGTCTATAACTATAAGACCACTCTCAATCATAAGAAGGACAAAGAGAAGATCAAAGAAGTTGCTGCGCAACTGAAAGAAATCGACGCACAGATCGCAGCTCATGAGGCAGCTACTGAAAAGCTTGCAAAAGATAAGAAGAAAGCTGCTTTAAATGACAGAGCATATCTGGAAAAGCATAATGCACAGATGTCCGCTCTTTGTGTAAAACATTCTGAGGAGATCACTGCAGAAATTTCCGATGCAGTTAAATCAAGAAATGAGATCTTAGCGAAAGAGATTTATCTTTCTGTAGGAAGACATGGTATCACTAAGCGTATACAGCTGATCAATAAGCTTTTGGATGCTTTAAAAGAAGCAATGAGAATGGGTGTAGATCTGAACGATGAAACAGAAAGAAATGCCGTATTTGATAATGTAGCATTCCGAGTA
>JAZUCP010000293.1:0-15419 GCA_045639165.1 Acetatifactor sp.
TTTTGAATCAGAAATTCATAGAGTCCTTCTACGGAAGCAGTATTTTTATTTTCCTCTCCAGAAGCAAATGCATAGATATCAACCTGTGCAAACAAAGGCTCCAATACAGCCTTTACTTCCTCTCCGTAGATTCCATTTACAATATTATCTGTAACGATACAAATCTTTTTATCAGCAGCTGCCAGAACCTTCATCTCCTCAGCCAGTCTGCCAAAATCCTTTTCCATTACAATATCATAGCATGGTTTTTCATCATAAATTACCTGCAATCTCTGTGACATAACACAATCCTCTCATCTTCTTATTCTTATACAGAGCTTTATCATACCAACATAGAAAAACAGCCCAGTACGAAAGCTCGCATGGTCTGTTTCTTCTATTGTTATTGATCAAGCATTACATTTCATTGCCCAGAGGAGAAGAAAATGCTCCACCGAATAAATTCTGGAAATCACCGGATACATCCACACTTGCCGGTGTAATGATAAATATGTAATGTGAAATCTTCTGAAGATTACCATCAATTGCAAAGCAGGAGCCTGAAGTAAAATCAATGATTCTCTGTGCAATATCTACATCCAGACCTTCCAGATTCAATACAACCGTACGATTCTGAAGCAATGTTTCTGTGATCTCTCTTGCATCCTCAATGGAAGTCGGTTTGATTACACAAACCTCCATGCCAGTAGCAACTTTCTTTGCAGCGTTCTGTCTTGTCTGCATTGCTCTGTTATTCTGAGGAAGCTTTCTGATGTTTACAGGTCTTTCCACAATCTCTGTTTCTTCCGGTTCTTTCACAGGAACGATTTTCTTTGAAACCGGCTGTTCCATCACCTCTTCATCATCCAGATAATCCTCATCCAGATATTCGTCGTCATCATTTATTTTCATATACTGTAAAAACTTGTCCATTACGCCCATTGGTCCAACTCTCCTTTTTTATTATAATCCCTAATTTATCCTATTGCTTTGAACCATAATCTCTTTCTCCGAAAATACCGGTTCCCACTCTTACATAGGAAGCACCTTCTTCGATAGCTACCATATAGTCACCGGTCATTCCCATTGATAAAATATCCACAAATACATTATCAATGTTTTCTCTCTTTATGTCAACAGCTAATTGACACAAGTTTGAAAAATAAATTCTATTTTCCTCCGAATCTTCCACATATGGAGCCACCGTCATAAGACCGCGAATATGCACATTAGGAAGTACAGCTATGCTGCGTATCAATTCTATGGTTTCCTCGCTGGAAGAAGCCCCGAATTTACTTTCCTCCCCTGCAACATTTACTTCGATCAAAACATTCACTTCCACCGATTTTTTGACCGCTTCCTTGCTGATCTCTTCCGCCAAACGCAAGGAGTCAACACTATGAATAAGATAAACCTTGTCCACAATATATTTTACTTTATTGCGTTGCAGATGTCCGATCATATGCCAACGGATATCCTTGGGCATTCGCTCCCATTTATCTACCAGCTCCTGCACCTTATTTTCTCCGAAGTCTCTTGCTCCTGCATGGTAAGCTTCCATCACCATTTCCACAGGCTTGGTCTTGCTGACACAGATTAGCTTAACCTCCTCAGACTTTCGTCCGGATTTTTGGCAGGCAGCCTCTATATTATTTTGTACCTGTTTTATATTTTCACTTATCATTTCACTACCCGTTTATTCATAAATAAACTCTTCCACACTTACTGCCGAGGAATCCAACACAATATGGTCATATACATTCAGGCCGTACTTAGTATTGGACTGTACAATGGCATATTCATCGTTCTGATACAGAATCTTAATCTGTCTGAAATCCGCATATCCCTTGTTCATATTGTACACACCGATCAAAGTCGCTCTTTTGCTGACAGTAAACCGTTCCTGGCTGTCCGGCATGATCAAATTATCCCCAAAATCAAGAACTGAAATATCCAGATAATATTCCTTGCTTTCTTCATCAAAGCTATAAATTTCAGTTTCTACAAATTCACTATAAATAGTTCCGTCTTCTTTATAGCTTTCCCGAATAACGCCCAAAGTATCCGAACCACCACTCTGGGTCATAAAAGCTTCCGGTATCAGGAAGAATTCTCTGTTTACGATGGAGGAATTAGGTATCTTCAGTCCAACCTCATCATTTAAAATCAATTCAATATCCACAAAACGGTCCGTTGCAAATGTTACCATGGAATTAGTGAAAGACAATTCTGCAAAGGTATTGCCGTCCGCACCTACTATCAGTGCTACTTTTCCCCATGACTCCAATTGATTTTTCAAAAAACGAACCTTAATATAATCTTCCTCCAAAAGCTCCGTACCAAAAGCAGGCTCCACAGGAATCAAAATCTTCCAGTTTTCATTGGTGGAAATCTTATAAACCGGATCTCCGGCAGTTACCAGATCATTGCTCATCATCTGCTTCTTTTCATAATCTTTCCCCTCATACATCTCCTTTGTGATCATATCGGAGGTAATGGATTCATAGCCATCTGTCCAATAGGTCACTATACCGGTATCCACCGCATACTGAAAAGATACCCGATCTCGAATACTCTGAGTAGCCGCCCCAGAGAGATTATTGATCAATATATCGTTTGCCAGCTTTAGCACAGCATTTTTCATACTATATTTAAAATCGTATACTTCCGAAAAATACTCCGGATCAAATCCGTGGGAAAAGTTTACGATTTCACTTCTCAACTCTGTCAATTCACCATCTGACAATGCAGTATCCTCAAAATCTGCATTTTTTAAATATTCATTCAACGAACCCGTTTCATCCACCGTATATACCAGATCTCCCTTGGCAGTTCTGCCGGCTTCACGCAGATAATAATTCACATACCCTGCTCGATCTGCATATACAATGGTTTCATCTCTTAAGGCAAAGCCTCTATATGTATAATTTACTGCCAACGATCCTTCTTTTACTTCGTAGGGTGCGATATCCTTTGTCTTAAAAGACAAAAGTACGCATGCAACAACATAAATCAGAATCACAGCAAAAATAAGCATACCAATATTTATATTCCATGGTCTGCGGACTTTTCGAATATTATTTGTCTGTGTTTGTCTCGAAACATTCCTCTGTGCGGAGACATTCTGTTTCCTGGATGCCAAGTTTTTCTCCTCCGAAATTCGTCTTTCACTCAGAAAAAGCCCCGGTAAGTACCCGAGGCTTTTCTTACGTCTATGATTTTATAAAGATACAAGAATATTCTTCTTTACGCTTTCAGGCAGCTCGTCCTCATCCATAGAAATACTTATAACGAAATCTACAGATTTGCTCTGGCTGATTTTTTCAAGTTTTGCAATAACAGCCTCAACATCTGCTTCGGTTAAGCAGGAAATCTTAAGGAAGCTATCAAAATACATCTGCTGTAAGTCATGATCCTGAGAAATGATACCGGAAACAAATCCTATGAATTCTTCAGGACTTTCGATCATGTAATCAGAAACATCAATAAGACGAATCTTATTGTTTAATTCATACATGTGCTCCATGCTCTTATCGAGGTAAACAACATTACCTGTAACAATTTTAATTTCGCTATTTACTTTATCCAATAACTGCTTTGTTTTGCCTTTTCCTTTCTTGCCTACGATTAACTGAACCATTGGTGTACCCTCCTAAAGTAAATTGATGAAATGCTCTATAAACTTTTTATGTACTTCACCTAAGTCTATTATAGTTTACTTTCTGTCAAAAAACAACCATTATTTATTGATTTTATTTAATAATTCTGACATTTGTTTATAAAGTATATCTCTGGATTCGGATTTTAAAATAACAGAAATATACGCAGCCCCCGAAGTATCCTTGGAATAGATCAAAAGACAATGCTGAGCCGCCGAGGTAACTCCTGTTTTACCGCCCAGAATGGTGATATTCTCGGGTGCTGTTGCATTCCCGTTCAGATACCAGTTGGTATTACGGCAGGTAAACTCCTTCGTCTTTCCCTTTTTATCCGTGTATGTGGTTTCATAACCGGTCATACTGATAATCTCTGTGAACTTCTCGTATTTCACCGCTTCATTAAAGATCAGATACAGATCATAAGCTGTGGTATAATGATTATCATCGGATAAACCATGAGGATTCACAAAGCTGCTGTTGGTGGCACCTAAGGCCTTGGCTTCCTCATTCATCAACTTCAGAAAATTTTCCACACTGCCCCCAACGTTTTCTGCAATCAACATAGCCGCATCATTAGCAGAATACAAAAGCAAGATGTGAAGCGCCTGATTCAGCGTCATCCGATCCCCTACCTTCAAACCACAAAGCTGTGCTCCCGATTCTGTGATAATCACACTCTCTGTTGCAGTTAATGTTTGATCCATGCTGCCATATTTGATGGCAACAAGAGCAGTCAGTACCTTTGTAAGACTGGCCGGATACAATCGCTCATGGGGATTCTTGGAATAAAGCACCTCACTCTGATTCACATCGCAAAGCAGCGCCGAAGTGGCTGTACTCATATCCACATCTTCTGCCAGAATATTGGTATTGATCACACATAATTCTTCTGCAAAAACAGGTATAATTCTGTTATTTGATTTTTCAACCACATTAAAGCCGCTGATGCTGTCGTTAGAACCATACGGCATCTCATATGGAGTATTGCCGCAAGCGCTAATCCCGACTGCCAGAATCACACTCAGTAAGAGGCAATACATTTTTTTCCATGGTATTTTACTATTTGTACATCTCACGCCACTCAAGATCTCCTCTGTCTAAGGACTTAATCAACAATTCTGCACTTGCTAAGTTGGTAGCCAGTGGAATATTGTGCATGTCACAGAGCTTTACAACATTATTTACATCCGGTTCATGTGATTTTGGTGAATACGGATCACGGAGGAAAATAACCAGGTCAATCTGATTATGCTCGATCTGCGCTCCGATCTGCTGTTCTCCGCCCAAATGTCCGGCCAGATATTTATGAATATTTAAATTTGTTACCTCTTCAACCAATCTGCCGGTGGTCCCGGTGGCAAATAAAGTATGCTTGGTAAGTATTCCTCGATACGCAATGCAAAAGTTCTGCATGAGTTTCTTCTTCGCGTCATGTGCTATCAGTGCTATGTTCATAAAACCATACCCCTCTTGAATCATTTGTATTTTAATAAATCTTACTTCTCTATCGTTTTGCCTGCAGTCTTACATTCAACACAAAACCCATTGCTATATAAAGACTTACAAGTGATGTCAGACCGTAGCTGACAAAGGGAAGCGGTAAACCTGTATTTGGCAGGATAAAGGTCGCAACCCCCATATTAAAGAATCCCTGTACTGCTATCATGCCACCCAATCCGGCTCCGATAATGGTTCCCGCAAGATCACTTGATTTCCTTGCAATAGAAAGACATTCAATCGCCACACACATAAGCAATACGATTACCAGCAAGCATCCTTTAAAGCCGAACTCCTCACCGATTACCGTAAAGATAAAGTCCGTCTGTGGCTCCGGAACGAAATTACCATTGATCAGCGATGTAATCTCATTGTTATTATATCCTTTACCATTCAGCATACCGGATGCAATAGCCGTAATGGAATTGATCTGCTGATATGCATCCTCAGAATATTTCTGCGGATCCACAAATGCCAGAATTCGCCTTAACATATAAAACTCTGTCAAAACCTCTTCCGGTAACTGTAAGATTACCGACAAGAATATGGCGATCGCCGGTATCGCTACCGCCAGAATGATGAATATGAACTTATACTGCAGTCCCCCTGCAAACATCATCACACAAAATATGGCTAAGATAACAATACTGGTAGAAAGATCCGGCTGTGTTACGATCAGTATCAACGGGATCATGATCAACACTACACAAAGTGCTATAATATGAAAAGTATTAAAACGTTCCCTATGTACCATAATAAACTGTGCAAAGAATAAAATCAATAATATTTTTGCAGTTTCCGAAGGTTGGAAGGTAAAACTGCCAATCTCCAGCCATCTTTGTGCTCCACCGGCTTCTTTTCCGATCATTTTCACTAAAGCAAGCAAAACAAGATTGCCGATATACATAAACCAATATAACTTCAGCAAAAGTTTATAATCAATAAGCGAGATTATAATCATACAAACAAAACCCGCACAAATACCGAACATTTGCTTGGTCTGCAATGATTCCTTTGCACTGCTCACACCCAGATACCCTATAATCGATAATGCAAGCACCATGATGATAAGTTTAAAATCATAATCCCTTAAACGATAGCCTTTAAGCATTCATTTTTCTCCTACTGTTCATTCAAGTCCAATATAGGAATATTCGCATACAATGCCGGTTTTGATTTACTGATTTGAATATCCATATTGGCTGTATCTATCTTCATATATTTTGATATTACATTGACAATATCAGCCTTCACAAGCTCCATCATTTCAGGAGAACAATTCACTCTATCCGATATCAATAATATCTTTAATCTGTCCTTTGCAATCTCACATGATTTTTTTCTGCGAAACAACTTTTTCATCATCTTCATTATTCTTCCCTCCTATGCCTTGTGGAAAATTCCGCTGAATTTTGTCCAGAACGAAAAACTCTTTTCCATATTCATAAACGGGACTTCATTGCCGCAGATTCGATCACAGATATTCTTATAGGCATACCCTGCCGGCGTGGTTTCGCCGATAAGGGTTTCGCCCTGATTGGTAGCAATTACCACATTTTCATCGTCCGGAACCAGTCCGATCAAGGGTACTGATAGGATATCAACCACATCTGCGGAAGACATCATATCCCCTCTTTTGATCATATCTACCCTTAGACGATTAATGATCAAATCAATGGTCTTAAAACCATTTGCTTCCAGCAATCCGATGATTCTGTCCGCATCTCTGATGGCTGAAACTTCCGGAGTGGTCACAACAATTGCCCGGTCTGCCCCAGCAATAGCATTCTGAAAGCCCTGCTCAATCCCTGCCGGACAATCCAAAATAATATAATCAAAATGCTCCCTTAAATGATCCACCACTTTTACCATCTGCCCCGGAGACACACAGGTTTTATCCTTCGTCTGAGCGGATGGCATAAGATATAATCCTGGATTTTTCTTGTCTCGGATCAATGCCTGTTTCACGCGGCAGTTTCCTTCCACAACATCCACCAGATTAAATACAATACGATTTTCCAGTCCCATAACCACATCCAGGTTACGAAGACCGATATCCGTATCGATCAGGCAGACTTTTTTGCCTGCCTTTGCAAGACCTGCACCTATGTTTGCTGATGTAGTGGTCTTTCCTACACCGCCTTTACCGGATGTGACAACAATGACTTCACTCATGTTAATTCCTCCTGTTATTCAACATGTTTTAACACTGTTGCCTGCCACTTTTTATAAAGATGCCAGTATCTCCTTGGTAAATTTATCCATGACTATTTTATTCTCTTGTACAAATGCAACCTGTGCTTTGGCCTTTCTACCAAACACTGCTTTTTTCTTGTTGTTGATATATTTGAAATCGCCGATTTTAATTTTTTCAGGCGACATTTCAAGCGCTGCCACGAAAGCTCTGGCATTCCCCTCTGTCCCTGCATATGCCTTGCCATTCAGTGCTCCCAGGACGATAATACTTCCGGTGGATTTCACTACACAGCCTTCTGCCACATCTCCTAAGATTACCACATCCTGTTCCATATTCATCTCATTTTCATCAGAAAGGGAACCCTTGAAAAAGTAGCCTTCTTCTCCATCCGGAATCTGTCTGGCAACCTTCTGCAATGCCTTAACAAAGGTCAGGTCTGTTTTGGAATCCTTGGCCATGATACATACCACATTGATATCACTGCATTTATGTATCAGATCCACAATCTGGGTTTCTTCTTCCGTACTCAATGCTCTTCCCTCAAAAGATAAAGCTACGCTGGCATTGCCGAAAAAGGGACGGGACTTTTCGAATTTATCCCCAATCTCCTGAAGCAATGCTTCGAATTCCACATCCCCCTTCAAAATCAGATTGATTCCATTTGGAAAGCTTTTAATGATACAAGAACTTTTCACGTTAATATACTCCTTTGATCTGTTAATCTCCATTGTTGGTAACACCACTGTGATCCGTATTGGCACTACCGGTAATAATCTCTTCTTCTGAAGCTCCATAATAATATGCAAGCACATCCTTGGACACCTTAGCGGCATAATCTGAAGAATATCCGAAAGGAATCTTTACTGTAATCGCTAGCTCAGGCTTTTCATAAGGTGCATATCCGATAAATAAGGCATGGTTTGGTCTGCTGGAAACTTGTTCCGCAGTACCGGTCTTACCTGCTGCATTTATAGGAAGATCCTGATAATACACCTTTTTCTGAACCACTTCCCGCATACCTGCGTGGATTGCATCCCAGTATTCCATGGGCATGTCCACCTTGCCATAGAGAGAGGCATCATAGGTCTGCATTAAATTACCATTACTGTCCTTTACAGAATCCATAAGGGTTAAATTGTAGCAGGTACCATTACTTGCGATGGTGGCCGCGTATCTGGCAAGACCAACTGCTGTATAGGCATTGGTACCCTGTCCGATTGCAGAAGGGATCGGAAGCTCATCGGATACTCTGGGCTGTTCCTCGCCAATCTCAATGCCGGTCTTATCTCCCAATCCATACATCATTGCATATTTCGCCAATACATTCAGACCATCCTCCGCCACATAGCTTCCGCCTGCAGTAGCAAATTTATATCCCACATCATAAAAGAAATAGTTGCATGAATTGGCAATGGCTCCCTGCACATCCAAAGAACCATGTCCCCACTTTTTCCAACAATAAGGAGCCGGATTTACATATCGGAACGCACCTACGCAATTGGTTTTGGTCTGTAATGTTAACAAACCTTCACACAATGCAGCCGTAGCGGACACCGGTTTAAAAGTAGAACCGGGTGCGGAAGCATTCCTTGTAGCATAATTGGTAAGCGGAAGCGAATTATCCGCCAGAAGCTTCGCATAATATTCCGGATCCACGGAATTGGCCATTTTATTATTGTCATAACCCGGATAGGTAACAAGAGCTTTTACATTTCCATACAAATCCACCATAACCACCGTTCCGCTGCAAGGATCCAGTGCAAGCTGTGCCGGTGTGATGTCCAGATTTTCAATGCGGTTCATAACAAAATTATAAGGCTTTAAGGTGCCCTCATATAACCTGTCCTCTTCCTCTGCCGGAATATGAATGGCATTTTGCTCACACATCAGCTTGCAAACATCCAGTCCCGTGATTACATCATTCAAAATCATGAACTTGTACACATATTTGTGAAACTCTGTATTGGTATCCATGTGTTCCACAATATATTCATAAAGAGTATCAAAGATTTCATCGGATGCAGAATACTGGGATTTCAATTCCAGTCTGGTCACATCGATCCAGTTCATGGCAATACAATATTCCAAATACTCCGTCAGACTGATCACTTCTTCATCCGCCCAGGCAATCTGGGTAGCATCCTTATAATCAATTCTGGAAGTACTTAACACTCCCGTATTCTTTAAATACTGCACAATAAAGGTCTGATAATTTTTATATTCACGGCTTAACTTATCATAAACCGTTTTTTTCTCATATAATTCCTGGCAAAGTTTTGCATATACTTCTTCTTTATAGCTTAAAAACTTTTCATAAACCGCAGCTTCCGTTTCTTTTGCATCCTTATCATCAAAATGTGAAATATTCACCACACCATTATCAAGAATTGCAAAATACACATCATATATAGGGATAATAATATCCGAATTATCGGAATCCTCCGTGGCATTATAGGTTTTTATATTGCGAATCTTACTATGTACAATACCCGCAATGTGTTGCTCCAAAATCTTATATGTAGCTATCTGCATTTCACTGTCTATAGTAAGATACACATCATTGCCTGAAGAGGCCTCCTTACGCTCAATGATGCTGGTAACACGTCCCGTATTATCCACACTGACCTTTTCATAGCCTTTTATACCCTGTAAGGTGGTTTCCATATATTCTTCAATACCAGATTTACCCACCACATCATTGATATCATACCGCTCTCCGGTACCACCTTCTTCCAGATCCCTGGCATTCAGGGTTTCCAGAGCCTCCGAAGAGATCTTACCGGTATAGCCCAGTATATGAGCAAAATATTCACTGTTATTATATCTGCGGACAGTATCTTCAACGATGCTGACGCCTTCCAATTCGTTAATATTTTCCAGGATAACAGCCACCGTTTCATCACTGATATCCTTGGCAACCACTGTACCCACATATTTACGGAAGGAGGTCAATCGCATAGCATATCGGATATTCACCATCTTCAGCAATTCTTCTCTGGTATATCCCTTTCCTACCTCGAACCCGGAATTTTTATCGCCTTCCACCTTATAATCACCGATGGCAAAGCTGGTATTCCCCTTATTGGAAGCCAGAAATTCGATCACATCCCAGGGTGTGGCATTCCTCTGCTCATCTGTCAGATTAGAAGTATAGGACTCTCCGTAAACATCTGCCAGAAAACGAAGCAACTGGGAACCCTGCACATCAAATACAAATTTATTACTTTCATCCAGAATAATGTGAAAATCAGAAATAACCTTATCTCCATTTTTTTCGATCATTTTGATCAGCTTATAAATAGTACTGTTGAGCTTTTTATTTTTACCGCTGCCCGACTCGATTACGTCCTCTATCTTTACGGAGTACGCCAGCTCATCATAGGCCAAAAGCACACCATTTACATCATAAATAGAACCTCTTGCACTGGATATATCCCTTGTTTTTTCCGTTTGCAAGATAAAATCATCCAGATATTCCTGTCCATGAACAATCTGCAGATCAAAGCAACGATAGACCAAAATACCGCCTAATATAAGAAAAAAGACTGTAAGCACGGTCATTCTGCTGGTTATGAAGTTTAAAAATCTGTCCAGTAATCTGTCTAGCACTTCTTACTCCTTACATTCATTCAAACGCTTCTAATTTATCATTGATCTTTAAAATCAACGGGTACAATATGCAGGAAACCAGAATGGTATACACTGCCTCCGGCAAAATTACATTGGTAAAGTAAAAAGGAAATTTAAAATTTCCCTGCAGGAAGAATAATAATACATAGCATGTCATACTATAGGATATATCACTTACAATAATCAAAGCCAGGGGAAGCTTGATATCCTCAGGATAAAAGATCCGATTGAATTTTCCATTGAAAAATCCGATGAACATCAGGATCAGCGCATAAAATCCCAGAATATCCCCGTAAAAAATATCACAGAGAAGTCCGGCAAAAAAACCAATCAAAAGACCTTCATTTTCACCCCTCATAAATCCGAAGGAAGCCGTCAATATGATCAAAAGATTAGGTACAATTCCCGCAAATGCCAAATGACGAAACACGGTTCCCTGCAGCAAAAAACATATAATAATTAAGATTGCCACACTTATTTTTCTTAACAACGCAGATACTCCTTACTCATTATCTGAAAGAATCTGTTCTTTTGTATCCAGGATAATCAGAACTTCTTCCAAATGTTCAAAATCTACAGCCGGTGATATGTATCCCGATTTTGTCAGGTGATTAGAATCGATCTCCATAGAATAAATATATCCCACCAGAATATCCGGCAAATATTTATCGCTGATATGGGAGGTCACCACTTTATCTCCCTGTTTTACCACATCATCACTGTCCACCAGCAGACTGAATCGAATCAGATTCTCCTTCATGGATTCCAGGTCCCCGGTCACAATCATCTGATCAGAGGAAGACAAGGTTTTACAGGATACATTGGAATTGTTCGCGATTATAGATGTGACCTTGGACCAGTTGGGTCCTATGGAGGTAATTCGACCTACCAGACCTCCATCAGCAATCACATTCATATCCACCCTAAGTCCATCCTTTTCCCCCTTATCCAGGGTAAATGCAGAATACCAGTTTCCCGTTTCCCTGCTGATGATCCGGGCTCCCACCTTTTCATAAGAATCATACTGACTGTCTAATTTATACAATTCACGCAGTCTGTTAAGCTCTGCTTTTTCCTGTTGAAGCTGGGTATTTTCCACCAAAAGCTCATCTACCTGCTGCTTCAGACGTTCATTTTCATCCAAAAGCACACGAACCTGCTCCAATTCCTGACCACGATCATGCATCCAGCCTCCTAATTTGCTGATTCCCTGCTGGAAAGGCACTACCACATAACCAACGGCTGTATTTAAAGGTCTATTAAAAATATCTGTACCTAGTGAAAGTGCCATTACAATGACACACAAACATGTTAACGCAAAAAGGAGATATTTACTTGGTATCGTAAATCTCTCCCCTCTTCTTTTTACTACTGGGCTCATTTACTCATTCCTTCGATAGCATAAGCGACTGATTTATAATTTTTCTCATTGATGATCTTTGCCAGCCCCAGGGCAACACTTGTCAGCGGATTCTCGGACATATTCACACGCAGTCCGGTTCCTTTATGAAGTCTATCTGCCAAATGCTTTACCTGTGAAGTTCCGCCGGTCAGATAGATACCATTACGATAAATATCCGCAGCAAGTTCTGGCGGAGTTCTCTCCAAAATCACTTTTACATTATCTACAATGGTATTAAAATGCTCTTCCATACATTCCACAACCAGCTGAGTAGAAATCTCTCTTTCCACCGGCAAACCTGTTACAATATCTCGGCCATAAACAATGGCCCCATTTCCCTGTTCATCCAGTTCATAAAGAGACATTTTAATATTCTCTGCAGTCTTTCCGCCGATAATAAGGCTGTATTCCCGTCTGACTGCTGCACGGATAGCATCATCCAATTTTGCACCGCCTACCTTGATCAGACGACTTAAAACAATACCTCCCAGAGAAAGAATGGAGATTTCCGTAGTATCAAAACCTACATTGACAACAATCACACCCTGAGAATTTTTAACATCAATATCCATTCCTAGACCATCTGCAACCGCCTTTTCCACCACCATGATCTTTTTGGCCTTTACATTGGCATCCTTGATCAGATCATAAAAGGCTCTCTTTTCCACTTCCGTAATATCAGTAGGCACTGCCACATAAAAATCACAGGGCTTGGTGCTGCCCTTCTGAATATCGCTGATAAAATACTTCACCAGCGTTTCCATATTTTTGATATCTGCGATCACACCATTGGAAAGCGGATAGGAAATCTGTATATTGCTGGGAGCCTTTTCGTACATATCATACGCGGAATCTCCATATGCAAAAAGTCTGTTCTTATTCTCAATTGCAATCATATTCTTCTCAACCAGAATATTATCATCATTTCTTGAATAAATCTTGATATTGTTGGTACCTAAATCGATACCAAATACATTGCTGACTGCCAATTTGACAACCCCCTTCTATAGTAATCCTTTTTCTTTAAAACTTGTGTAAATATTATCTCCAATGATAATGTGATCCAATAACGGAATCCCCATAACAAAGCCAAGTTCTTTGACTGTTTTGGTCAGTTCCATATCCGCCCTGCTGGGGGTAGGATCACCACTGGGATGATTGTGCACCAAAATAATATTGACTGCCTCTGTCTTTATAGCTTCCAAAAAGATCTCTCTAGGAGAAATCAATGAACTGTTTACACTTCCCGCAGACAACTCCTGCTCCCGGATAAACTTTCCCTTAGAATCCAGACAGACAAGCATGACTCTTTCGGTTTTATTATGCCTCATTTCTTCCATGAAATACTGGGCAATGGTTTCCGGTTCTCGAACAATGATTCCTTCTTTGGCACTGGCTTTACTGATCCGGGAAGATAATTCCGTCAGACATTTGATCTTAACGGCCTTCACCTCTCCCATTCCCTGTATGGATTTTAATTCCTCCAGGGAAAGCTCATGCAGGCCCAGTAAACCATCTCGTTTTTCATTGGCCAGCTCCAGAATCTCTTCTGCCAGCTTGATGGCCGGCTTGCCTTTCATGCCGGTTCTTAAAATGATCGCCAAAAGCTCTGTTTCTGTCAAAGCTTCCGGACCAAACCGGATAAAACGTTCATAAGGCATGTTTTGATTTTCAATTTTTTCTTTCTTCATATGACTCCTGTTCTGCCTTCTCTGACGAACAAGTCATATTACTTATTTTATAAACTTATAAATAAGCAATGAAATAAGTACTCCCAATACACTTGCAATTGTAATCTGGATCTTTAATCCAAAGGTAAAGATGATAAATCCAAAATCCAGTTCAACCGGTGTATTCATACCGAAGGTCTTTCCGTAATTCAAGAAAGTCCCGCTAAAATAGGTGCCGATAAAGCCACCAACCACAAAACCGATCAATACAACAATTACAAATACCCAATTTACTCTCTTCAAAATAATCCCTCTGCTTTCCTATACTATCATATTTTAACTTTCATGTATATAAAAATTGCTTGTTTTAATTCGATGTTTTTTTCACTTTTTCGTGGGCTTTTGCAAGCAGTTCCTTTGTCACAATGCCTTTATTCAGACAGGACTGTAAGGATTTTAAGATACCAAATTTGGCATGCTGCCAAGTTAAACCGCCCTGGAAATACACCGCATAGGGTGGTTTAATGGGTCCGTCCGCAGATAATTCAATGGAAGAACCGGATACAAATGCACCTGCCGCCATAATCACCTTGGCATCATATCCGGGCATATCCCATGGCTCCGGTGTCAGATGGGAATCAATGGGAGCAGCTGCCTGAATGCCTTCACAAAATGCGATTACTCCCTCCGGTGTACCGAAGGTTACCGCCTGAATAATATCATGACGGGATTCTCTTCCATTTGGTATCACAAAGAAATCCAGATTTTCATAAATATTGGCAGCAAAGATCGCTCCCTTCAATGCACCTGCAGTAACCGTCGGTGATAAAAATAAACCCTGATAGAAAGCTCCCAAAACGCCCAGAGAAGCTCCCACTTCCTTACCCAGTCCGGGAGAAGTCAAGCGGTATGCCGCATTTTCCACACAGCTTTTCTTACCCGCAATATAACCACCGATGGGAGCCAGTCCGCCGCCCGGATTTTTGATCAGGGAACCAACTACCATATCCGCTCCCACATCGGAAGGTTCTATGGTTTCCACAAACTCCCCATAACAGTTATCCACCATACAGATTACATCCGGCTTTATACCCTTTACAAATGCCATCAATTCGCCGATCTGCTTTACTGAGAAAGTCGGTCTTGTCTGATATCCTTTAGAACGCTGAATGGTTACCAGCTTTGTCTTCTCATGGATGGCTTTCTTTATGTTTTCATAATCAAAGGTACCATCCGGCAGCAGATCCACCTGCTTATATGTAATACCATACTCTGATAAGGAACCCGGTGTTTCCCTGATTCCGATTACTTCCTCCAAAGTATCATAGGGCTTTCCCGCCGGTGAAAGAAGCTCATCACCGGGACGCAGATTGCTCATCAAAGCC
>JAZUCP010000294.1:0-2907 GCA_045639165.1 Acetatifactor sp.
GGCCCCAATGATATCAAACTGAAGGAATTGATCGCAAGACTTCAGGCGGATGTGGAAGAGGTGATCATTGCCACCAATTCCAGTCTGGAAGGGGAAACTACGGCCATGTATATCAGTAAACTGATCAAACCTACGGGGGTAAAGGTGAGCCGTATTGCAAGCGGAGTACCTGTGGGCGGAGATCTGGAGTATATTGATGAAGTGACACTTTTGCGTGCACTGGAAGGACGAGTTGAATTGTAAATCAGATACCTGGGGGCAATTCTCAGGTTCAGAAAGGCTGAGTGATTTGTATGGCATTAAAAAAGAGAAACTTTGGAGTGACAGCGGATGGCAGGGAGCTGTTTTTGTACACTCTGGAGAACAGCAAGGGAATGAAAGCGGAAATCACCAATTATGGTGCCAATCTTGTGAATTTATTTGTTCCTGATGCAAAGGGCGAAGTGGCAGACGTGGTATTGGGATATGATGATGTGGAGGGCTACAAGGATAATGCAGCCTGCTTCGGAGCTACCATCGGACCCAATGCAAACCGTATCGGTCAGGCGAAATTTGAGATTGACGGAATAGAATATACACTGGTTCAGAATAATGGTGTGAACAATCTTCACAGTGATAAGATCAATGGATACCACAAGCAGGTTTGGGATGTGGAAGAAGGTGAAAATTCTATTACATTGACCATCAAGGATACAGATGGCAACATGGGCTTCCCGGGCAATAAAGTATTGTCCCTGACCTATAGTTTGGATGAAGAGAATGCACTTACCTTAAAATATCATGGAACCAGTGATAAAAAAACAGTACTAAATCCCACTAATCATACATATTTTAATTTAGATGGACATGACAGCGGCAGTATTGAATCCCACAAGATGGTGCTGAATGCGGATTATTTTACCCGTACCACACCGGATTCCATTCCCACCGGTGAGGTCGTTGCCGTAAAGGGAACCCCTATGGATCTAAGCGAAGAAAAGCGGATCGGTGAGGAAATCGATGCAGACTATGATCAGTTGGTGTGGGCCAAGGGCTATGATCACAACTGGATCATCAATGGCTGGGACGGCAGCTTGCGTGAATTTGCCACAGTGACAGGTCCTGTCAGCGGACGCAAGATGATTGCATACACCACGCTTCCCGGTGTGCAATTCTACGCAGGCAATTGCATCACCCCGCATATCGGTAAAAATGGTGCTGCATATGTAGAGAGAAGCGGACTTTGTCTGGAAACTCAGTATTATCCGAACAGTGTGAATATTCCTACCTTCCCGTCCTGCATATTTGGAGAGGGAAGAGAATATACTTCTGTAACTGTTTATAAATTTATGTAACCAGTATGATATGAAATAAACTGTCGAAGGATTTTGTGTTTTCATCGACAGAGAATGATAAAATACCTCGCACGATGGTGCTATATTAAAGACTGAAATAAAGCTTTATATAGATCGTGGGAGGTATTTTTATGGATTTACCAAAAAACATTACACAGATAGGGGAAACGGATAGAAATTGTAAAGTATATGTAGAGGATTATGTTGTTTCCTATATGAAACAAATGAATAAAATGGCAGAGGATAAAGAGCTGTCCATTGCCTTGTATGGTAAAATGTCGGAGGAACAGCAGATTACATATTGCTTTGTATACGGAGCCTGTCAGATTCAATCAGTCACCAGAGACGTAAGACATTTGTCCCAGGCGCAAAATCAGGAAATTGAGCGGATGCGCAGAAAATATTTTCCGGAGCAGGAATTCTTGGGATATCAGATCTTGAATGGGGATATGATTGAGGGATTTCGGATTTATGATCAGAATAGCTGCCGCTATGTCAAAGGATATGCTTGCTTTTTTGAGAAAAATGATACGATGCTGGCGTATATGTTGGATGCCAGGTTGGAAGAAGCACAGCCTGAAAAAGTAGAGCAGGACAAGTATGAAATGGTGAAGAAACGCCAGGAAGAAAGACGAGCTCGCTTTGAAGATCGTCAGATTAGTAGAAAGTTTGCGGAGAAAGAGCAAGAGAGAAAGCCGGATAGAAAGCAAATTGCAGAAAAGGAGCCTGCAAGTGAAGAAAAAGAGGCAGGGAAGTTTAAATTGGTTCCCTTTATGGCAACTGCCGCAGGCTGTCTTGCACTTTTAACCGTACTGGGCAACGGAAACCTGCAGGAGAAAATGAACGGACAGCTTTTAAGCTGGTGGGATGACATAAAACAGATTCGGCAGGAGCAGGTTGATATAGAAGATACGGACCCAATCATCCTTGAGGGACAAGTCCAGGAATCCCAGATGCTGCCCGTTATGAGCACCCTTGTGACAGAGGATAAGCTGGCGGAGGCGGTTCTGGAGGAAAATGAAAAAGCCACGGAGGAAGCTGTGGTGGAAGAAGTGCTGCAACCGGAAGGTCAGCAGGGAAATCTTGGAGACTCCTCAGCAGAATCCACAGTGCCCCAAGGACCGACCACAGGCCAAGAATCCACAGCACCCCAGGGGCCGACCACAGGCCAGGATTCCACAGTGACTCAAGAGCCGATAGCAGGACAGGAATCTAACCAGAGTCAGGAACAACAGCCTCCCCAGGAAACACCCCAGAGAATGGAGAGTTATGTGATTCAAAAAGGAGATACTTTGATTGCCATCAGTACCAGTATTTATGGAAGTGATGCGGCAGTGGGACAAATTTGCGCCTTGAACAACATCGCCAACCCGGACAATATTCAAATTGGTCAAAAAATTCTATTACCTTAAAGAATTATGTGGTATACTGATAAGGATATATGAAAAGAACATATAAAATAATATTATTGAAGATGAAAGCGGCTATGAAGGAAAGAACAAAAGAAAAAACTATAGAAAATAAAAGAGATTATAAAAGAAAACTCATGCAGCATAGACGGGCCATGTTTTTG
>JAZUCP010000295.1:0-3129 GCA_045639165.1 Acetatifactor sp.
ACCCTTGCATAAGAAAGACTTAAATACTCCGATGGCTTTGTCAGATTCAGGTATAGGTAAAATCTCTGAATATACATCTGCTGCCTGGGAGAAGGTGCCAGCTCCATACCGGACTGGCTCAAAAACTCTCTGTCCACATCGGAGATAATGCCACCCTTGGACGCCTTTTGGGGGATATTTCCATCATTTACGCCCACCAGGAATAACGCCTTCACCTGCTTTAAACGGGTTCTCTCCATATCTCCCACCAGCACTCTGTCCACGTTCTGGGGAAGGGTTCCCACCTCAATCTCCCCAAAGCCGGCCTGCAAAATATCCAAAAATTCCTGACGACTGATCTCTTCCTCGCCAAGCAGTCCATGAATCTGCTCCAAAAGCTCCAGGATCAGACGATAGATCTGACTATACTCCTTGGCTCTTACCAAGTCACCTCGGTCTGTAAACTGCTCTTCCAGGCATTTTAATTTATCCTGCACTTCATTGGCACAGATAAAATCATACAGCTTCTCCACAGATTCCTTTGCACTGCAGCGAGATTCTCCTGTCAATAATGACACTTGTGTCATAAGCTTTTCCCGCAATTCATTGATCTTAAGTAATGCTTCTTCATCCTCACCCATCTGCTTTGTCTTCACACTAAAGCGTCTGCTCCACTTTGCAAACCCCCGAATACCGGTCTGAAGCACATAATTTTCCAGCAGATCCACCTGATTGGGCGTAAAACCGGTAAGGCCGCTGCGCAGATAGTGAAATACCGCTTCATAGGAGAAATCCTTGACAAACAATTCCAGTGCACTCTTGATCATCTGGGTCATGGGATTTAAGGTAATTCCTCTGGTTTTGTCAATATAGCAGGGAATATCCATATCTGAAAATTCCTCTTCCACAAAGGCACTATAGGTTTCCAAATCTCCGGCAATGACCGCAATCTCCCTGTATTGATATCCTTTTTCCCGGATTAATTGCAGAATCTTAAGGCCCAATTGATGGACCTCTTCTTTGATATCGGTGGTATCCACAATATGTATGGCTTCCGTCTCTTCCTCAAAGGGCAGAGCCCCTGCCCGAAAGAGATTTCTCTCCAGCCATTGCAGTGCAGATCCTTTCTGAAAACGGGGCAGTTCCCCTGGTGCGATCACCACATCTTTTCCTCTTTCCACTTCTATCTCTGCAGCCAGCTTCTCCAAATCCCGCACTGTTTTTTTGCTCAAATGGAACAATTTCTGCTCCCCATCTACCTCATACGGATCTTCACCCCTGCCTAAAGTGACGGAGACAATGACCTCCTGAGCATACTTCATAAGCTCCTGGATGAGACGATTCTGAATGGGGGTAAATCCGGTAAATCCGTCAAATACCACCACACTGTCTTTCAGAATTCCGGATTTATGCATGGATCTTCTTAACACATCCAGTTTTTCCTCTTTGGTAATAAAATGCCCGGCAATATACTCCATAAACTCCCGGTACAAGATCTCCAGATCCTTTAATTTATAATACAAAGCCCCTCTTTTTTCTGCAAAAAGGATCAGCTTGGATACATCCTCCGTACCGATACCATACTGCATAAATTCCGAGATGGCACTCTTCACTTCCTGAATATAGCCCTGCTTATGCAGATGACTTCCCAGCACGGGCAGCTTGTCCTTGATGGAGGCGGCCACTCTTTGCAGCACCAGACTTTTTCCCGTATCGTCCAAAACCGGTATCCGCTGTCCCCCCACCTCTTCCAGAATCCGGTGGGTCAACCTTCCGAAGCTGAGTACGTCGATATTCATGATTCCGCCCCGTGCATGCATACTCACCAATTCCTTCTGGGTCTGCATGGTAAACTGATCCGGAACAATGATCAAAAAATTCCTGCGGGGTTCTTCCATGGATCGACGGATCATTTCGCTATAAATTTGATAACTTTTACCTGCACCTGAGGGACCGAAGAAAAATCTCAGACTCATGGGCTGCCTCCTTATAATTTTGTATCTTAAGAAGCTGCAAAGGACAGATCCCTTGCAGCATCATTTCAATCAGGACAATCTTAATTCTACGGGACAGTGGTCGGAGCCCAGTATCTGGCTATGGATCGCAGCCCCTTCCAGCCTATCCTTCAGGCTTTCAGATACTACAAAATAATCAATTCTCCACCCTGCGTTCTTCGCTCTTGCCTGGAACATATAGGACCACCAGGAGTAAGCTCCTTCCAGATCCGGATAAAAGTGGCGGAAGGTATCCACAAAACCGCTTTCCAATACCTGGGTAAAGCAGCCTCTTTCCTCATCCGTAAAGCCTGCATTCTTCCGATTCGTCTTGGGATTCTTCAAATCGATTTCCTTATGAGCCACATTTAAGTCCCCGCAAAAAATCACCGGTTTCTTCTCTTCCAGCTTCTTTAAATACTTCAAAAATGCTTCTTCCCACTGCATTCGATATGACAAACGTGTCAGTTCTCTCTGAGCATTGGGGGTATACACTGTCACTACATAAAATTCCTCATATTCCGCTGTAATAACCCGGCCTTCCTGATCATGCTCCTCCGCACCGATACCATAGGTGACAGAAAGAGGCTCCTGCTTCGTAAAGATAGCCGTTCCCGAATATCCCTTCTTCACTGCATAATTCCAGTACTGATAATATCCCGGCAGATCCAGCCCAATCTGCCCCTCCTGCAGCTTTGTTTCCTGCAGGCAAAAGATATCCGCATCTATTTCCTTAAAAAAATCCATAAAGCCCTTTTCCATACAAGCTCTGATTCCATTTACATTCCACGAGATTAAACGCATAGATTCCATCCTTTCACGATCGGTATCATCCATAAAATACTAATCAACATTACATTTTTATAATCCTGCATTCCGGCTCCCTGCATGGTATACCAAAATGCCATAAAGATCACGCAGCCTGCCACAAGCAGGGTGCCTCCTTTTATTTTCCATCCTTTTTTCAATAGGATCATGAACACTCCCAACAGACACAGTATATTCCATCCGGCAAAGGATGTGTTAACATAATATTTGGTAAGCAGGGGAGATTCTTCCTGAAACTGTCCGTAATTCCAGGCAAGTAAGGAGCTTTTATTATTCTCCTTCTGCATCTGAAAAGCCGCCTGAGGACAGAGATAGGAGAAAAAGTCCC
>JAZUCP010000296.1:0-1742 GCA_045639165.1 Acetatifactor sp.
CCCCAGTTTGCATCATGGCCAAAGATAGCAGCCTTGGTAAGAGAAGAACAAATTACGGACTTCGCCAGTGTTCTTGCATTTTCTTTGGTATCTGCATTCACTACCTGAACCTCAAATAAAGCGGTTGCACCTTCACCGTCCCCTGCCATTTTCTTAGCAAGATAGGTATTTACAAAATGAAGCGCTTCACAGAATTTATCATAAGCTTCCCCTTCTTCACAGATTTCTGCGTTATCCGCCAATCCGTTTGCCAATACCAGCAAGGTATCGTTGGTTGAAGTGTCCCCATCCACGGAAATCATATTGAAGGTATCCACTACGTCCGCCTTAACCGCCTTGGTCAGCATTTCCTTGGAAATATTCACATCGGTGGTCACAAATCCCAGCATGGTGCACATATTGGGATGGATCATACCGGAACCCTTACACATACCGCCCACAGTTACCATCTTGCCCTCCAGTTCAAAGCTGACTGCAATCTGCTTATGTACTGTATCCGTTGTCATGATCGCCTTTGCCGCATCCAGACCTGCCTCCGGACCGGCTGCCTTGGCTGCCGCCAGCTTCTCAATACCGGCACAAAGTCTGTCAACCGGCATCTGCATACCGATCACACCTGTGGATGCCACCAATACGGACTGTGCCGGAATGCCCAATACCTTACCTACACATTCTGCTTCTGCCTTACAGCAATCCATTCCCTGCTTGCCTGTACATGCATTTGCGATACCAGAATTGACCACAACGGCCTGCACATAAGGAGATTCCTCCACTACTTTTTTATCCCACAGAACCGGAGCTGCCTTTACCACATTGGTTGTAAAGGTACCGGCTGCCTTACAGGGAACCGTACTATAGACCATAGCCATATCTTTTCTGTTTTTGTATTTAATTGCCGCTTCCACACCGGCTGCTTCAAATCCTTTTGCTGCGGTAATACCGCCTTCAATTACCTTCATATTGCCTCCTATTGATTAAATGCAGTGATATTTGCCTCATTTAATGTAAAATCATAATAATTCAGATCCAGACGCTTTGTCCAGCCGATGGTGTTCCAAAATGCATTTCCTACATCATTTTTGGTAAAAGCGATAAGACTTACCTTGTTGATCTTTTCTGCCTTTAGAGCATTCATACAATACACCACCATGGCCTTACCGATTCCAAGACGTCTGTAATCCTCCCGCACACATACATGATACAGACATCCTCGTCTGCCATCGTGACCGCATAAGATACCGCCCACGATCTGCCCGTCCGCTACAGCTACTACGCTGGTGTCCGGATTTCTTTTTAAAAAGATCCCCACACCGTCCCTGGAATCATCCACGCTGCGGATACCAAATCCCTTAATAGTCATCCACAGCGCATAGAGTCCATCATAATCCTCTATGGTCATTTTTCTGATTTCAAACTGCTTTTCTTCCATACTATGTATTACTCCTGTTTGTCACACTTTGCTGCCCAAAGCACTTCTCACACTGTTACGGGAAGCAAGGTACCATTTCCAGTCCTTCGCTTTCCTTCAGTCCAAAGAGCAGATTCATATTCTGCACCGCCTGTCCCGCAGCACCCTTAACCAGATTGTCCAGGGCACCCATCATAATGATGCGTCCGGTACGCTCATCAATCACAAAATTAATATCCACGTAATTGCTGCCTTCCACCCATTTAGTCTCAGGACACTCGCCTTTTTCCAGCACTCGTACAAACTTCTCTTCCCTATAATATGTATCATAAAT
>JAZUCP010000297.1:0-2964 GCA_045639165.1 Acetatifactor sp.
TAGAACACCTTGGTAGTCCACTTGGTGCAGTCCCACACATCGGTAGCCAGTCCGTCGTAGAAGTCTGGTTCGTGGCATACCATCAGGAGGCTGCCTTTGTATTCCTTCAGTGCTCGCTTCAGTTCTTCCTTGGCATCCACATCTAAATGGTTGGTGGGCTCGTCCAGAAGCAGAATGTTGGTTTCCCGGTTGATTAGCTTGCAGAGGCGTACCTTTGCTTGTTCGCCACCGCTCAATACCTTAACCTTGCTTTCAATATGCTTGGTGGTGAGGCCGCATTTAGCAAGGGCGGAACGAACCTCGTATTGGCTGTAGGCGGGGAATTCATTCCAAATTTCCTCTAGACAGCTTGTATTCACATCTTGGCTCATTTCCTGCTCGAAATATCCGATATGGAGGTAATCGCCCTGCTCCACGCTGCCGGAAAGTGGCTCGATTAATCCTAAGATACTCTTCAATAATGTGGTTTTACCGATACCGTTGGCACCGGTCAGAACGATCTTCTGGCCACGCTCCATGGACAAATTTAAAGGAGAGGACAAGGGTTCGGTGTAGCCGATCACCAGATCCTTGGTCTGGAAGATGTATTTGCCGGGAGTGCGGGCCTCTTTAAAATGAAATTCCGGCTTGGGTCTTTCGTTGGCAAGCTCAATAACCTCCATTTTATCAAGCTTCTTCTGACGGGACATGGCCATATTTCTGGTGGCAACCCGGGCTTTATTGCGGGCTACGAAATCCTTCAGGTCCGCAATTTCCTTCTGCTGTCTGTTGAAAGCCGCCTCAAGCTGAGCCTTCTTCATGGCGTAAACTTCCTGGAATTTATCGTAATCCCCTACATAACGTGTCAATTGCTGGTTATCCATATGATAGATCAGATTGATAACACTGTTTAAAAATGGAATATCGTGGCTGATCAGAATAAATGCATTTTCGTATTCGTTCAGGTATCGCTTCAGCCATTCGATATGCACCACGTCCAGATAGTTGGTAGGCTCGTCCAAAAGCAGGATGTCCGGCTTTTCCAAAAGCAGCTTGCCTAACAAGACTTTGGTACGCTGACCGCCGGAAAGCTCCGTAACATCTCTGTCCAGACCGATATCTGCAAGACCTAATGCACGGCCGACCTCCTCCACCTTGGAATCGATCAGGTAGAAATCATGCTGGGTTAGAAGCTCTTGAAGGGTACCGAATTCTTCCATATATTCTTCCAACTCTTCCGGTGTGCAGTCACCCATTTTGTCGCAGAGTGCATTCATCTGGGCTTCCATTTCATATAAGAAGTCAAAGGCAGAAGCCAGCACGTCACGGATGGTCATACCGGGCTGCAGCACGGTGTGCTGGTCCAAGTATCCCACGCGGACATTTTTAGACCACTCTACCTTTCCTTCGTCAGGCATCAGTTTTCCGGTAATTATATTCATAAAGGTAGATTTTCCTTCGCCGTTGGCACCGATCAGACCGATGTGCTCCCCCTTTAACAGGCGGAAAGAAACGTCTGCAAAGATGGCGCGATCCCCAAAACCATGGGTAAGATGTTCTACATTTAAAATACTCATTGATTTTTCCTCCAAAAAATGTTAAGTTCCATATAGGAGTATACATGAAATTTAGAAGACTGTCATCTATTTCTTAATTTTTGATTATAAATAATTAAGAAAGCTTTTGTTTACAAACGGGAAAAAATATGTATACTAAAGTAGTGCCAAGTGCGATAGCACAGTGCGGTAAACAGCACAGTGCGGTAAACAGCACAGTGCAAAGCACGGCACAGCACGACCCAAAGAAACAAATGTTGCGCCCGCCATCGGGCAGAAGGAGAATGAATGAAAAAATTAAGCGTTTTATTACTTATTATGACTATGAGCGTAAGCATGATCGCATGCGGAAACAGCGATACAAATGAATCTTCAGCAGTGATCGAAAGTACACCTGTTGTAGAGTCTTCCGTAGAAGAGTCCGTAGAAGAATCCGTAGAAGAATCCGTAGAAGATGTTATCCCTGAAGATGAAATGATGGGAGAGACCGGTATGAGCGAAGAGATGACCAATATCCGTCAGGCAGTTGTAGATGCCATCGGAGAGAACTACTTCCCTCAGATGCCTATTCCGGCAGAATTTTTGGAAGGCTTCGGTCTGACCGCAGATATGTATGATGAGTTCTTTGGAGAAATGCCTATGATCAGTACAAATGTAGATACGCTCATCGTGATCAAGGCAGCAGAAGGTCAGTTGGAAGCAGTGGAAGGTGTATTGACTGCTTACAGAGAGAACCTGGTAAACGATACCATGCAGTATCCAATGAACTTAGGTAAGATTCAGGCATCTGAAGTAAAGACCATTGGTAATTATGTATGCTTCGTACAGCTTGGCGGAGATGTGATGGATGCACTTGAAAAAGGTGACGAAGAAGTGATCAAGCATTGCCAGGCACAGAATGCAATTGCAATTGAAGCATTGGAAGGTGCAATCAACCAGTAATCATATAAAAAGTTGGGGGATAAAATATGGTTTTCAGTAGTACCTTATTTTTATTTCGGTTTATACCCATCATAATGATCTTATACTTTTTGGCTCCCGGGAGGATGAAAAACGTCCTCCTTCTCTTAGGGAGTCTTATTTTTTATGCATGGGGGGAACCAATCTATGTTTTGCTGATGCTATTTTCCACAGTATCGGATTACTTACATGGCATGGCCATCGGAAAGGCCAGAAACAAGACCATTAAAAAGGCGTTTTTAGTATCTTCTATTATCGTGAATCTAGGGGTGCTGGGATTTTTCAAATATGCAGACTTCCTTGTGGGAACCATCAATCAGTTAACCGGAAGTCAGATTCCACTGCTGAATCTGCCCCTGCCCATCGGCATTTCCTTCTATACCTTCCAGACCATGTCCTACAGTATTGATGTTTACAGAGGGCATGCCAAGGTGCAGAAAAATATTTTGGATTTTGCGGTATTCGTTAC
>JAZUCP010000298.1:0-3291 GCA_045639165.1 Acetatifactor sp.
CGTCAATATAACATGCCTGAAAAATATTTCCGTACTGCTCCTGGTCGGACCAAGAGGGAGGAGCGAGCAACTTGCTGGAATTCTTCAAGATATACAACATCCTATCCTGACGTGTCACACACTCTTCTTCTGACTTGTTAAAGTTAACGAGTTCTGCAAATATAATCACTATTGTCTCTTCAAGCAAGTCATAACAGTCCTTTTCTCGAAAGGTATATTCCGAAATATAACGGTCCTTCCAAAACTCCTTGTCGGGATGGTCTATAGGGATTCCCATCAGACCGATCAGATACACAGGAGGGATCTCTCCATAATCCTCGCCCTTCTTGTTTTGTCTTTCGTATGCACGGCTCGCATAACTTACACAGCGTTTGAACCACGACCTCTCGTGATATTTCTGCAGCTCCACGATAAACACCGCACCGGACACATCATGACAAATGAAGTCATACCGGAAATCTTTATTATATCCGATTATCGGGCCGGGACTCTCCGTGGGCATATAGCTGATATCAACAACCTTACGATGACTCGGCAGCAGTTCATTGAGAATGGTCATCACCACACCCTTATTGTTCACGTCACCAAAAAAGGCATTAAACCCTCCCAAACTCAAAATGTCCACATACTTTGGCTTAACATTCTCTTCCATATAATATATCCATTAAATTCCAGATACAAAGTTCTGGAGGATTATCCGTATACCGAAAAAGTATTTGGATAAATTTAAAAACCGCCCTCCTACAAGCGTAAAAGGGCGATTTTTGTATCAAAATTTATTGCAAAACCTGCAGGGTTTAAGAAATATTTTTGACGGACAAGACATAATATGTGTATTATCGAAAGGCAAGACTTGTGGACAGACGAGGAAAAATAGTTGAGCTGCAAAAGCCTGATATCTGTATTCCATGAAGGGTTGTGATGCATCGGACAATAAAAAAAGACAGCACCTTTGCAGATGCTGTCATAACTATATAATGTATCTTACATTACCTAAAAGTACTCTGGCTCAATTTCTTTATTTTAGCTTTACCTGCCCCACTATCCCATACATCCATAGCAAAGAAATGATCAGAAGTCAAGGTCAAATTATTCCAATCATGGGTTTGTTGTCCACCATTATCATCAGTAAACAACAAATTAATTGATTTACCATTTTTTGAAGAGTCAATCTTCCAATACTTATATTCATGCGTTTGTTCATTCGAAGGAACAAACGCGCCCTCGCAGAAAATACCAGGCCATGTATTTGTGGAACCCCACTGGTTTCCACCCCAAACATACAATTGATAATCCCAATCCGACCACGTATGCTGCATTACTATGTAATATTCTCTGTTAGTTTGAGTGCTATAAACGGGCATTGTCGTACCTTTATCAACATAACATACAAAATAATTGGTCTTGTTTACATATATGTCATATGTACCAGCCTTGATTTTTGGATTTCCCTCAATTTTATACAATGATTGCCACTTTGATTTAGTTGGAGCGCCATTAATCATTCTATAATACGAATTACCCATCATAATTTTAAACTCACTCTCTTTAGAGACAACCACATTCCTCATAACATAGTATGAGTTCTCCAATACTGCAGGATTTGCTCCTATTGCCCAATTATTAAAGTCTCCTACAATAGTAACAGTTGGCTCCACAATATTGCCCAAATCATACATCTTATTCGCTTCAAGAGTTTGAGCTTTAATAGTTTTCAAGTAGTCATGATTACCTGTTGATGTAGTAATTTCAAAAGTAAAACCATCCGGATAGGATCCTGGCATCACAGCAAAATAGTATGTTTCTCCATTAACAAAGGAGGTTCCATTGCTTGGAAACACATCCACATACTTACCTGAAGTTGTTGCAGTAAACGTAGGATTTCCATCATTATACGAAAGTTTTCCAGTTCCAACAACAGATGCTTTAGAAGTACTTGGAACATATATACAAACTTTAGAAAGTCCTGACATTCCTACAGTAAACTTAAAAAGAGATACGGCATTCTTGAATTCCAATGTTTTACCATTTGAAGAATGTGCAATAGCAATATGGGCCTTCGGATCATAAGAACCTGCTGGAGATTTTTGTGTCGTTGGCAAAACCACATTAGCTACTGTCTTATTGGGAAGATCTACTGTATAATCCGAGGCATAAGGATAGACAGCCATCACTTCCTTTTCACTTGCAGAATATGCATCACATGAAAATTCAGCTTCAGAACTTGGGGTATCCAACTGAGCTGTAAAATTATAATAGTGAGAACCTAAAACAGCAATATTTTCAGTACCTGACCACAAAGAAGTCTTTCCTGATATTTGAGACTTAACATCATCAGCTGGCACAGAAGCATAAAAAGTCTTAAATATAGCATCCTTTGGTATCGCATGTGAAGGTGCATTCAAATCCAAGTCAGTCTCCTTGGTGCATGCTACACTAACGATTATAGCAACGGCAGCAAATAAATATGAATAAATCTTTTTCATGTTACAATTCATTTCCACATTAAACTTCTGTTACCATGTGAATGTACCATCTTCCCATTCTTCGAATGTTGCCATAGGAAGGTAAATACTTATGCAAAGCAGACCCTCTGCTTGAATATCCACGATCCTCACGGCTGGGGATATGTAACTGCCTTGGCTATACATAGCGGATGCAGTGGTTAGTTTTTTCATATTCATAATATTGTATGTATTTTCTTTTGTTTTAAATTACCGCATTGCTTTGATGTCTGTAAAACAGCTTTGAGAATTTCCCTCAATGACACTGCGGCATTGTCAGCAATCTTGGCGGCCCTTGAGGAAGACTCCTCTTCCCAAAGGCGCGCAAAGATAAACAAAAATTTTATAACTCAATGAAACTCATAGCAAAACCACCACCGCGTGCCATTGTCATCTCAAGTACATCGTCGGCTGTTACGGTCTGCTTCCAGATCTTATATGCCTGTGGATTCTGCTTGTAATCTGCATCCTCTGCATCTGCATATACGGTTACCTCGTATTTCTTGCCCGGGTCGAGGAAGTTCATAGGAACCTCGAGAGTGCGCTTCTGGTCATCGGTCACACCACCGCAGAACCACTGGCCGTTCTTCCTGCCCTGACGCGCGATAACCACATACTCACCTGGCTCTGCGAGGAGATACTTGGACTGGATCCAATCGATATCCACATCCTTAATGAACTGGAATGCATCCATGAACTGCTCATAGTGCTCCGGCAGGTCGGCAGCCATCTGAAGAGGTGAATAGAGAGTAACATAGAGAGCCAGCTGGTTTGCAATTGTAGCATT
>JAZUCP010000299.1:0-3747 GCA_045639165.1 Acetatifactor sp.
GATGAATGGGTATTGAACGGATCTAAGATCTTCATTACCAACGGTAAGGAAGCTGACGTATATGTTATCTTCGCTGTAACCGGTATCATCGAAAAGAGAGGCAAGAAAGTTAAAGAAATCTCTGCATTTATCGTAGAAAAGGGAACTCCCGGATTTACTTTCGGTACCAAGGAAAAGAAGATGGGTATCCGCGGTTCATCTACATATGAACTGATCTTTACCGACTGCCGTATTCCTAAGGAAAATCTCTTAGGTGCTCAGGGTAAGGGCTTTGGTATCGCTATGCATACTCTTGACGGCGGACGTATCGGTATCGCTGCTCAGGCTCTTGGTATTGCAGCAGGTGCTTTGGAATCTACCATCGCATATGTACAGGAAAGAAAGCAGTTCGGCAGAGCAATCGCTGCATTCCAGAACACCCAGTTCCAGATCGCAGATATGGCTACTAAGGTAGAAGCTGCAAGAATGCTGGTTTACAAGGCTGCTATGGCTAAGGCTACTCAGAAGTCTTACTCATTAGAAGCTGCTATGGCTAAATTGTATGCAGCAGAAGTAGCTATGGAAGTTACTACCAAGGCTGTTCAGTTACATGGTGGTTACGGCTACACAAGAGAATATGATGTAGAACGTATGATGCGTGATGCTAAGATCACTGAGATCTACGAAGGTACAAGTGAAGTACAGCGTATGGTTATCAGCGCAAATATCATTAAATAATTAGACTATATCAGATATAAGGAGAGAATATACAATGAAAATCGTTGTTTGTATTAAGCAGGTACCTGATACTAAGGGTGGCGTTAAGTTTAATCCGGACGGTACTCTGGATAGAGCAGCAATGCTGACTATCATGAATCCTGATGACAAAGCAGGTCTTGAAGCAGCACTCAGACTGAAAGATCAGTATGGTGCAGAAGTAACCGTTATTACCATGGGTCTTCCTAAGGCAGAAGACGTATTACGTGAAGCATTGGCAATGGGTGCAGACAAAGCAATCCTTGTTACTGACAGAGTTTTAGGTGGTGCAGATACCTGGGCTACTTCTCAGACTCTTGCAGGTGCAATCCGTAACTTAGAATATGATCTGATCATTACCGGACGTCAGGCTATCGACGGTGATACCGCTCAGGTAGGTCCTCAGATTTCCGAACACTTGGATATCCCTGTAATTTCTTACGCACAGGATATCAAGATTGAAGATAACTATGTGATCGTACAGCGTCAGTATGATGACAGATATCATGTATTAAAGGCTCAGATGCCTTGTCTTGTAACTGCACTTGGCGAAATGAACGAGCCTCGTTACATGACTCCGGGCGGAATCTTCGATGCATGTGATGCTGAAATCACTGTTTGGGGCAGAGCAAATCTTGTAGATGTTGAAGATTCTAACTTAGGTCTGAAGGGATCACCTACACAGATCGCAAAGGCTTCTGACAAGGTAAGAAAAGGTGCAGGCGAAGTAGTTAACCTTGATCCTACAGAATCAGTAGATTACATCGTAGGCAAATTAAAAGAGAAACACGTGATCTAAGGGAGGAAGAACAATGAACTTAGCAGAATATAAGGGCGTATTTGTCTTCGCTCAGCAGGTTGACAATACCATCAATAGTATCGCATTCGAACTGATCGGCAAAGGTAAAGACCTTGCAGCCGCATTGGAAACCGAAGTAACTGCTGTATTAGTAGGTAGCGACGTAAAAGGATTAGCTGATGAATTGGCTGCATACGGTGCTGACAAAGTTATCGTAGTAGATGATCCTGAATTAAAAGAATACAGAACAGAGCCTTACGCACACGCACTGGCATCTGTTATCAATGAATTCAAGCCTGAAATCTTCTTAGTAGGTGCTACAGCAATCGGCCGTGACCTTGGCCCTAGAGTATCTGCAAGAATCCACACAGGTCTGACTGCAGACTGTACACAGCTTGAAATCGGTGACTTCCCTAACAACGCTATTGGTGGAAGAGAGCAGAAGCACAACCAGTTATTAATGACTCGTCCTGCATTCGGTGGTAACACCATCGCAACCATCGCTTGTCCTGAGTTCCGTCCTCAGATGGCAACCGTTCGTCCCGGTGTTATGCAGAAGCTTCCTAAGGTTGAAGGTGCAGTAGCTAACGTTGTAGAATACAACCCAGGATTTACACCTGACCACAAATATGTTGAAATCCTTGAAGTAGTGAAGGCTGTTAACGATACCGTAGATATCATGGATGCAAAGATCCTTGTTTCCGGTGGTCGTGGTGTTGGCAGTGCTGAAAACTTCAAGCTGTTAGAAGATCTTGCAGAAGTACTCGGCGGTACCGTAAGCTGCCCTCGTGCAGTTGTAGACGCTGGCTGGAAGGCAAAAGACCTTCAGGTAGGTCAGACCGGTAAGACCGTTCGTCCTAATGTATACTTCGCAGTAGGTATCTCAGGTGCGATCCAGCACTTAGCAGGTATGGAAGAATCAGACCTGATCATCGCTATCAACAAAGACGAAACAGCTCCTATCTTCGATGTAGCTGATTACGGCATCGTTGGCGATCTGAACAAGATCCTTCCTGCATTGACAGAAAAGTTGAGAGCTGAGAAGGCTGCAAACTAATTTGAAATTTTATTGAATGTGTGAAATACAACCCCTGAAATTCTGAACGGAACATTGCGGAATTTCGGGGGTTGTTGTACTTAGGATCTATCAAAATAGCGGAAAATATTTATTTTCATCTAGAAAACTTAAAAATCCAAAGTCTATATGCTGAAATTTTGTGCTTTTAAGCTGAACCAGCATATAGATATAATAAAAAGCAAAAATATATCTGCTTGTTATTAATTGTATGAGCATCTATAAAAGAAAAATATTGAATATATAGATGATTTTTTTAAAGATTTGAGCGTATATAAAAGACAAAAAGATAACTTCTATATGCTGTATCCTCTTTTTATACATAAAAAATAGCAGATAAAACACTATAAATTAAGAAAACTATCTGTCACACATGGTATAGAATGGATTTTTGATTCCTAACACCCCCATGAACTACAATTTGGGTTGACATTATATTACCAATTATTTAAAATAAATATAGAAATATGTAACGAGGTAGTTACAACTATGGCGAAACAAAAAGAAATCAAAACCAATGCGATGCGTATTTTGGAATCCATGAAGATTCCTTTTGAGGCGCATACCTATGAATGTGAAGAATTTATAGATGCAATTCATATTGCCGATATGCTGAACCAACCTTATGAGAAGATGTATAAGACTTTGGTAACCCAGGGAAACAGCAAAAACTATTTTGTGTTTGTGATTCCCATTGCGGAGGAGTTGGATCTGAAAAAGGCAGCCCGCAGTGTAGGGGAAAAGAGCGTGGTAATGATTCACGTAAAGGACATCAATCAGGTCACCGGGTATATTCGAGGTGGTTGTACTCCCATTGGAATGAAGAAGCAGTATATTACCAGAGTGGCAGAGGATGCCATGCTGCGGGATAAGATTATTATCAGCGGAGGAAAGCTGGGAATGCAGATTGAGCTGGATCCGGAAGATTTGTTGCGAGCTTGTGACGGAAAATATGCAGATATTTTGAAAAAATAAATAGATAGGAGGAAAAGATGGGACAGAAAAAAACAATTTTGGATTATGATACAGTTGCTTTGGACATAGAGAAAGATGCGGTGATCATACTGGATCAGACCAAGTTACCCGGAACTGCAGAGCTGATCGAACTACATACCGCTCAGGAAATCTGGGAGGCAAT
>JAZUCP010000300.1:0-7574 GCA_045639165.1 Acetatifactor sp.
AATACTGCTGCCGGAATCAAACGGGTGGTTACCACGGTCGAAAAGCCGCCCACACGAAACTCTCCGCTAAGCATGGCCACATCCGGAACCAAGGTTGTCACTGCATCCCGAAATGCCCCCATGATACTGTTCATAGCCACCCCAGCCAGAATCACTGTGGTACGGGAAGCTCCCGTTTTCCTGGCCAGGATCACGACAATCAATACTGCTGCCATGGCTCCCAGAAAGGATGCCAGGGATATGGTCCAACCGGATAAAATATCACAGGCACAGCAGATGGTTACTGCCAGTCCCGCTCCCGCATTCACACCGATAATTCCGGGAGATGCCAGTTGATTTCCCAGGACACTTTGCAGAATACAGCCGGAACAGGCCAAAGCCGCCCCCGCCAGCAGGCAGGCACAGGTTCTGGGCAATCTGGAATACCAGAAGATATATCCGGCCGTATCTACTGCTCCACATCTTATGGCCTGCCACAATTGGGCAAATGACAGATGTGCAGCCCCCATACAAAGACTGCAAAAGACACTGACAATGCAAAGCAGTACCGCCCCTATCAATAAAAAGCGCTTCTTTTTAATCATTTCTCAGTATTTCCTCCAATATCCTGTACGCCTCCGCCCACTGATGATTGGGCTTCAAGCTAAAAAGCCTTTTTTCCATAAAATACACTCTTCCGTTCTTCACAGCAGTCAATTGCTTCCAGACCGGATGCTCCATCAGCATCTGCTCCACATACTGACGCATCCCTTCTTCATTATCTCCACGCTGTACAATGAAAATATAATCCGGGTCTGAGATCAGAATATGTTCCATGCTGAGATTTTCCAAAAGTACTTTATCCGAATCTGCAATATTGACACAACCCATATTCTTTAACATGGTTCCCAGCACATTGTTTTCACTGTTTTTCGCCTTCACAAAGGATGCGGAAGCTGTCATTGAAAGAATTCTGGGAGCTTCCCGATCCGAAAAATATTGATGATTCCTCTCCAGTATCTCTTCAATTTCTTCCTTTACCTTACTTCCATTCTCCTCATACAGCTCCTTTCGTCCGGTAATATCCGTACAAATATCCAGCATACGAAGATAATCCTCAAAATCCGAAACATCAAAGTAGGCTACCGGTATCCCTATGGCTTCCAATGTATCCTTCCATTCCAGGTTTTGCCGGGTATTGGTACTGGCCAGAATAAAATCAGGTTTTGCCCCGATCAAAAGCTCCAGACTCTGACTTACGGTTCCGCCCAGATTCACCGTATCCTCTGCCAGCGTAAGACCCAAATCATCCCAGGCATCACTGGCAGTGGCACAGACCTCTCCGCCAGCCAACTGCCAGATCTGAGCGAAGCTTCCCAACATAGCCGCCGTCCGCTGAGGCTCTTTGACGCGAACCACCCTTCCCAGATCATCTGTAAATTCTATTTCATTATCCACATGGGCTACTTTTGACGTTTCTGTGGAACAGGCCGAAAATAGTAACGAGCATATAAACAACCATGCCAAAATACATTTTTTCATAAATTCCCTCTGTTATGTAAAATCCTCTCAGGACTTCACTTCCTGAGAGGATTTAAATTATGAAATCAGTTTATCATTTACATAGTCAAATCCCAATCTATTGACTGTATCCGCAAAACGTTCTCCGGGAATACCCTCTTCTTTAAACAGCAGGATTGCCTTTTCCACAACATTTAAAACCTCTTCTTCAGAAGTAAATAATTTGGTCAAAGGAATCCCCTGTGCAACTTTCTTGCCCCAACGTCCGCCAATGGTAATCTTATATCCATCCTGATATTCTTTTATTGCATTAAAAGGACATTTTCCTTTACATCTGCCACAATGATTGCACTGTATAGGATCGATCAAAACCTTGCCGTCTACAACCTTAGGTACATGAACCGGACATGCCTTCTCGATCTGGCACACTCTACAGCCACGACACTTTTCTTCATCCAGCACAGGTACTCTCTGACCAATGATACCCAGATCATTTAAGTCTGGCTTTGCACAGTTGTTGGGGCAGCCTCCCACTGCAATTTTAAACTTGTGAGGCAAGGCCACATCATGATACCCTATGTAAAACCTCTCATGAATCTTTTCAGAAAGACCGAAGGTATCGCACAGACCAAATACGCAGGTTGTGCCCTTGCAGGATACGATGGGACGAACCTTTGCTCCGGTACCACCGGTTTCCAGGCCACGCTCTTTCAAGAAGGCTATTAAAGGCTGGATATTATCATATTTTACACCCTGAATTTCCAATGTCAGACGAGTGGTCATAGCCACTGCTCCGGAACCGAACAGATCCGCTGCTTCTGCCACTGCACGATGCTCATCCGTTGTAATACGTCCATTTCTGGTGATTACACGCACATTAAAAACATCCGGATATCTTTTATCTCTCAGACAACCAAGTCCTTTCACCTGTTTGATCTCATCCGGTGTCAATACACGTTCCGATGCAACCTTGCACTCTTCCTTCAACATATCTGATCCTCCATAATGATTTATCTTTAGACTTTCATCAATATTTTTTCCTGTTCTTTAGTTCTTCATAGAGCAGCTTATAGTTTTCGTATCTCACCATACTGATCTTTCCCGCTGCCAGCGCTTCCTTCACACCGCAGATAGGTTCGTTAATATGGGAGCAGCCTCCAAACCGACAGTATTTTTCGTACCGATTAAACTCCGGATAGAATCCTGCCAGATCCTCCTTCTCCATATCGAAAAGTCCCAGGGAACTAAAGCCCGGCGTATCCAGAATATAAGTATTGTCTGTCAGAGGGATGATCTCCGAATGTCTGGTGGTATGTTTTCCTCTTTCGATCTTATGACTAATATCCCCGGTTTCCATAATCACATCTGACTGAAGACAATTGATCAAAGAAGACTTGCCCACTCCACTGGGTCCGGCAACCGTCGTGGTCTTTCCGGACAAAATCTTACGCAACAGATCTACTCCCTTACCTTCTTTAGCACTGACGCAAAGCGTTTCATAACCACAGTTTTTATACACCTGCTCATAATCCATTCCTGCCTTCTCCTCGTCCAGATCCAACTTATTAAAGCAGATAATACATGGGATATGCTGCTGCTCCATCATGATCAGGAAGCGATCCAGCAGATTAAAATTGGGCTGTGGCTTTACAATGGAAAAGATGACCAATGCCTGATCAATATTGGCCACTGCGGGACGAATGATCTGACTTTTTCTGGGAAGCAGACGGTCAATATTTCCCAATTTTTCTGCCTCATTTAATATTTGTATTTCAACATCGTCACCTACCAAAGGCTTTTGATTATCTTTTCGAAAGATTCCCTTGGCCTTGCACTCGTAGATTCCTTTTTGTGGAACATGCACATAATAAAATCCTGCAATTCCTTTTACGATTTTTCCCTGCATGGCAATCATCCTATTCTTTTACAAATTCCAGTTTTCGTGTAAAAGATTTCTCCTCCGTTGATCCGGGAATGGTCACCGTCTCTCCTGTTTCCGGATTCGTAGTGGTAGTAGCCTCTTTTGTAACAGTATAATACATGGTAATCGTACCTCCCGGTGATTTGATTCCATAATAATTCGCTGCCTGTGGGAAGGAATTGGTAGTAGTGTCTAATAAAACCATGCCATCATCCGTTGTCAAAACAATCCTTACACTGGTCCCCGATACATACTCCGGTGCTTCGCTCACACTTGGAGCATCAATACTTGCATTACATTTATAAGTGGCCACCGCTTCTCCCTTACTGATCATAATATCTACTGCAGTACCTTCTTCCACCATGGTTCCATGAGGACGGCTCTGATAATAAACCAAGCCTTCCACCACTTCATCATGATAATTATAAGCCACATCTCCCACTTCAAGACCGGCTTCAATCAAAATAGCGGTTGCTGTCATTTCATCATATCCACACACATTCGGCATGGTTACCTTGTGTTCTGCCTGACCGATACTTACCACCACAGTGATGCTGCTGCCCTTAGGCACAGACTCGCCTGCTGCCGGAATCTGACTGATCACACGTCCTTTTTCCACATCCGCAGAATAATCCTCTGTACGATCAATCTTAAAGCCTGCTCCTGAAAGTCTGCTGTAAGCTTCTTCATAAGTCAATCCGGAAGCGGAAGGAACTTCCACACCCTGGGTTCCGGAGCTTACTGTTAGAAGCACTTCCGAACCGGGTTTTAATTTTGCGCCTTCTGAAACATCCGCATAAATGACAATCCCGGCTTCGTATTTATCGGATTCCACATAAGTCACTCTGGGGATCAGATCCATTTCCAGCAATTTCTTTTTGGCATCCTCTACCGCCCAGTTATCCAGCGCAATCATAACGACTTTATCTTCGTCACTGTCAATAATAGGACCTGTCTGTACTGTAGAAGATCCCTGGCTGGGATCAATTTTATTTCCCGGATTCGCTGAAGAAAACAATCCAAAGATTTTTCCCAGCAAAACAAATATAATAATACAGATGATTACGCCCATGGTAATGGCCAAAATAGTGGTTAATTTTTCCATTTTGGATTCTCTGTCTTCATCGTCCTCTTCATTTTCTTCCGTCTCGTGGTATGCATGAGCCAATTTACCGGTTTGGTTCAGACGCAGAGTTTCTCCCTCGTGCATAATAACAGCCGATTTTCTCTTAATCTCTGCCATTTCACCGTTGGAAACCATTCTGGTACCGCCTTCTAATTCCGGATCATTGGTCACTACAAATTCTCCGTCCGGATTCATAAGGGACTGCTTTAAATCTGCGATCAGCTCCGGCATACTCTGATATCTTCTGTCAGGAGACTTCTGGCAACATTTTCTGACAATGCAATCCACACTGTTAGGAATCTCACCCACATATTCCTGAGGGGATGGCATCTCTTCCTGAATATGCTTAATGGCAATAGCGACTGTTGTTTCCCCATTAAAAGGCACTCTGCCGGTAAGCATCTCAAACAGAGTAATACCCATGGAATAGATATCGCTCTTTTCATCGCTGTATCCGCCCCTTGCCTGTTCCGGAGAGGTATAATGAACGGATCCCATTACATTAGAAGTAATGGTATTGCTGGTTGCCGCCTTTGCAATACCAAAGTCCGTTACTTTTACCTTGCCGTCCTTGGAAATAATAATGTTCTGGGGCTTAATATCTCTATGGATAATATGATTGTTATGTGCAGCTTCAATACCCATACATACCTGAATGGCAATGCTGACCGCTTCCTTGTAAGAAAGTCTGGCCTTCTTTTCGATATATTTTTTCAGGGTAATCCCTTCCACCAGCTCCATAACAATATAGTGAAGCCCCTTCTCTTCTCCTACATCGTATACATTCACAATATTGGGGTGCATCAGACCGGCTGCAGCCTGTGCTTCTACCCGGAATTTTGCTACAAAATTTGCATTTTCGCTAAATTCCTGCTTTAGAACCTTTACTGCCACAAAACGATTCAGCTTATGGCATTTTGCTTTATAGACATCTGACATTCCACCGGTACCGATTTTTTCAAGTATCTCATACCGGTCTCCTATCATCATTCCAATCTTTATCATACTTTTCCTCTCTTCGCAGACTATGCTGTCTGTTCAATCAAAATAACAGATATATTATCTTTTCCGCCTCTGTCGTTGGCTGCGGATACAAGCTGCTTTGCCCGATTCTCCACACTTCCCGGTCCCTGAACAATTTTGTGGATTTCTTCATCCTCCAGCATATTGGTCAAACCGTCAGAACACATCAATACCTTCTCCAAGGGTTTTAATTCCACAAAAAAGAAATCAATATCCACGGTTTCATTGGCACCGATGGCTCTGGTAATAATATTTTTGTCCGGGTGATTCCTTGCAGCATCTCGATTGATGCCTCCCATACGAATCATCTCCTCTACCAAAGAATGATCCTTGGTAATCTGTGTGATTTCCTCCCCGATCACGTACAATCTGCTGTCCCCTACATTGGCAATCTGCAGATATCTTCCCAGGCAGGATGCAGCCACTACAGTTGTACCCATCCCCTCATAAGATGCATCCTCCAATGATTTTTGATACACATCCCCATTGGCTGTTTCAATTGCCTTTCTTAGTATGATCACAGGATTTTTTTCAAAGGATCTGGACGCAAGATCTCGAATGGTTTCCACTGTGCACTTTGATGCAAAATCACCGGCCTTATGTCCTCCCATACCATCTGCCACAATAAACAGATTGGGGAGATTCCCAATTGCCTGCTCGGATGCATACACATAATCCTGATTCAATTTTCTCTTTTTCCCGATATCGGTTACGGAAAACGTCTTTAACACGTTCTATTCCTCCTGCCCCTGCTTCTCTTTCTGAATATATGACCTTCTCAACTGTCCACAGGCACCGTCAATATCTCTACCCATTTCTCTTCTGACTGTAACCTGTATATGATTTTTCTCTAACTTATTTTTAAATGCCTGAATGTGTCTGTCATCCGACTGTACAAAATCCCTTTCCTTAATGGGATTGACTGGAATCAGATTGATGTGACAATTCAAAGGAGATGCCAATGCAACCAGTTCATCCGCATCCTCCTGGGTATCATTTACGCCTCCCACCAGACTATATTCAAAGGTAATACGTCTGCCGGTCTGCTCAAAATAAAATTTGCATGCATCCATCAACTCTGAAATCGAATATTTATATGCGATGGGCATTAATTTTTTTCTCTTTTCATCGGTTGTGGCATGCAGGGAAAGTGCCAATGTAATCTGGAGATGCTCCTTTGCAAGCATTCTGATCTGAGGCACAAGTCCACAAGTAGATACTGTAACATTTCTTGCACTAATATGCAAGCCATTTTCATCGGTAAGCAACCTGACAAACTGTAAAAAGTTGTCATAATTGTCCATGGGCTCTCCACTGCCCATGATTACCACATTGGATACTCTCTCATTGGTATATCTGCTGATAGTATAAATCTGATCCAACATCTCTGAAGGCAAAAGATTTCTCTCCAACCCATCCAGAGTGGAGGCACAAAACCGACAGCCCATGCGGCATCCAACCTGGGAAGAGATACAAACGGAATTCCCATGCTTATATTTCATCCACACACTTTCTACCACATTCCCGTCACGAAGACCAAACAAAAACTTTTTGGTACCATCCAGCTTAGATTCCTGTACTCTTAAAATCTCCAATGAAGTATATTCATATTTTTCCTTACATTTTTCTCTGAAATCCTTGGACAGATTGGTCATCTCATCAAAGCTTCTTGCAAGCTTCTGATGCATCCATTCATAGGTCTGCTTTGCACGGAAAGCCTTTTCTCCCATGGAAGCAAATTCTTCCTTAAGCTGCTCCAGGCCCAGGGATTTTATATCTTTTTTTTCTAAATTTATATCAAAATTCATTCTCTACCACACTATATTTTTAACAGCTCTCGTCCACTCGACACAGTTTTGCATAATAGAAACCATCCGCCTGCATCAATCCCGGTAGAATCTGCTTTTCAGTTTCTAATCGGAATGGGTACTTTTCACATATGTATCTTGCCATATCCTGATTTTCTTTGGGATCAATGGTACAGGTACTATACATTAATATACC
>JAZUCP010000301.1:0-4563 GCA_045639165.1 Acetatifactor sp.
TTCCCATTCCACCTCATACATTATTTTATGAGTATCCTCCAAAGATTCCGGAGGCAGAGATCAAACCTATGGCAGAGACCGGGGAGATTGTTTTAAGCAGGGTTGTAATTCCGGAGTACATTATCGTGCATGTTGGAGTGCCTTCCGATGCATCTGCACCAAACTACTGGGTTCGATACAAGGACTATATTAAAAATGTGGCATCATGTGAGATTTACACTACTTGGCCGGAGGCGACGATTTATGCCAATATTCTGGTGATCATGTCCTTTACGCTGAATCGAGTATATACAGAGTGGTACCGCAACCAAGGATATGATTTTACCATCACCTCCTCAACTGCTTATGACCAAAAATTTGTCTACGGCAGAAATATTTTTGAAAACATTGATCGTCTGGTGGATAATATTTTTGCAAATTACCTTTCCAGACCGGGCGTGCGTCAGCCCATTTTTACATCCTACTGCGATGGAAAGAGAGTGACCTGCAGTGGTTTGAGCCAATGGGGATCTAAATATTTAGGAGATGAGGGGTATTCAGCTATAGAGATCATCCGATATTATTTTGGCAATGATATGTACATCAATACTGCGGAATTGATTTCAGGGGTACCCTCTTCCTTCCCGGGATATGATCTGACTATCGGATCATCGGGAGAAAAGGTGAGACAGATGCAGACACAATTAAATAGAATCGCAAGAAATTATCCTGCGATTCCGACACTTGCAACAGATGGTATTTACGGACCGGCTACAGCGGGAGCGGTCAGTGTATTCCAGGAAGTATTTGATCTGCCCGTAACCGGTATTGTGGATTATGCCACATGGTATGAGATCTCCGACATCTATGTGGGAGTGACCAGAATCTCCGAGCCGGACTAAGGCTGTGCGGTTGAAGACTAAGGCTGTGCGGTTTGAGAAGCGGAGGCGGACTTAAGCAAACATGTTTTGCTTGTTGACACCTTTTGGATTATAGCCTCGTAAAACAACGGAGTCTGCCATGGTTCCTACCATGGATTGGGTGCGAGGATTCTTTGCTAGGTTTTTTACCTCTTCTTCTGTCAACATCTTTAGATTCGTGGAAGGGGCTCCGCAATAAGGACACTTTTGAGGCAAAGAACTTCCAACATCAACATGATCACATATAGTACAAATATAGTTACTCATAAAAAGACTCCTTTCTGTAAAATTACGTTTCTTACACTTTTAGTATACGATACGAAACCCATTGTGACAAGATTTTTTTAATAATAATCCAGGTATTTACCCGGGGATACGCCGAAGGTCTTTTTGAAATTCCGAAGAAAAGCGGAATAGTCAGAAAAACCACAGGATTGGTATGCCTGGGTAATATTTTGCCCTTTTTTCAAAAGCTCGCAGGCCTTGATCAGGCGTTTGTTGTTGATGAAGGTGTGTACAGTTACACCGGTAATATCTTTGAATTTTCGCAGAAAATGATATTTGCTCATGTGAACCAGATTGGCCAGATCCTCTACCGTGATGGATTCGCTGATATGAAGATCGATATAATTGGAAATCTCATCCACCAGAGGGTGGGTGCTGGTTCTTTCCTCAGAAAAGAGATATTCTTTTTTGGAGCAGAGCAGGTTCAAATACACAAAAAACAGGGTCAGATATCCTCTGTCCATAATTTCCTTGGCACCGGAGGATTCCAGATCCAAGATGTCTGACATGGCAAGCTTCAGAAGATACCCTCGCAGCATTTCTTCGTAATATATGGGGAAATGATAGGCGGAGGATTCTTTGCTTCGAAAACAGGCACTCAGATCCATCTGGCCACCGGAGAGACTTTCCAGCATAGCAGGTGTGATCCAAAGGATGATTCGCTTGGAGGAGTCATGCTTTTTCTCAATATGATTGTATTTGTGCATGATATTACAGTCAATCAGAAGAAAATCACCGGTTCTCATATGATAGGTCTGATTCCCCAAAAGGGAAGAATATTCACCCTCCAGAACATAGATGATCTCATAAAAATTGTGATAATGCATGGTATTGGCACCGGTGGGAGCACCATGTTTTTCGTAAACTTCATAGTTTTCATGGAGCATATACTGGCGCTCATCGGTGGCCTCCAAGGACTTTAAATGTGCATTTTTCATAAATTCATCGCCTCCATAGTCTTCAATATAATTATAGAGCAATTTTTGCATGTTTTCAAGCAATAAATGGTATTTAAAAGCATTTGCGATATGTTATACTGTAATCATAGTAGGTAACTGCAAGAGAACGTAAAACAAAAAGGTATTTCTAATTAAAAGGAGGAACTTAAAAATGCAGATGACATTAAGATGGTACGGAAGCAAATACGATACCGTAACCTTGAAACAGATTCGTCAGATTCCCGGTGTAACCGGTGTTATTTCTACTCTCTACGGAACCACTCCGGGTGAAGCGTGGGAAATGGAAGATATTCTTGCTTTAAAGAAGGAAATTGAAGATGCTGGTCTTGAACTGGCTGGTATTGAAAGTGTAAATATTCACGATGCGATCAAGGTTGGTACTCCTGACAGAGATAAATACATTGATAACTATATCACCACTCTGGAAAGACTGGGACAGGCTGGTATCCACATGGTATGCTACAACTTCATGCCTGTATTTGACTGGACCAGAACCGAGCTTGCTCGTGTACGTGCTGACGGCTCTACCGTACTTGCATATACTCAGGAAGCAGTAGACGCCATCGATCCTGAAAAGATGTTTGAATCCATCGCAGGCGATATGAACGGTACTGTAATGCCTGGTTGGGAACCGGAACGTATGGCAAGAGTAAAAGAATTATTCGAAATGTACAAGGATGTAACAGATGATAAGTTATTCGATAACTTAAAGTACTTCCTTGAAAGAATTATGCCTACCTGTGACAAGTACGATATCAACATGGCTATTCATCCGGACGATCCTGCTTGGAGCGTATTCGGACTTCCTCGTATCATCATCAACAAGGAAAACATTCATCGTATGATGAAGATGGTAGATAACCCACATAATGGTGTTACCTTCTGCTCCCGTTCTTATGGTACGAACTTAAACAATGATCTTCCTGATATGATCCGTTCTTTAAAGGGAAGAGTACATTTCGCACATGTACGTAACTTAAAGTTCATCACACCTACCAACTTTGAAGAAGCAGCTCATCTTTCAAGTGATGGTACCTTCGATATGTACGAAATCATGAAGGCTCTCTATGACATCGGATTTACCGGACCTATCCGTCCTGACCACGGACGTATGATCTGGGACGAAGTTGCTATGCCTGGTTACGGTCTGTATGACAGAGCGCTTGGTGCAACTTATCTGAATGGTCTGTGGGAAGCAATTGACAAAAGCCAGACAAGAAAGTAATTCTGGTTCGTTGGAAAGGGTAGATAATCATGGAATTAACATTAAAAGGTCTGAAAGAAAATCGTGACGAATTTCTGGCAGCAGGTTATAGATTGCCGGAGTTTGATATTGAAAAAGTAACCGCTAAAACCAAAGAAGCTCCTACATGGATCCACTTTGGAGCAGGAAATATTTTCCGTGCTTTCCAGGCAAATGTAGTTCAGAATCTCTTAAACAGAGGTGAAATCGAAACAGGTCTCATTGCAGCAGAAGGTTTTGACTATGAAATCATCGAAAAAATGTATCGTCCTCACGACAATCTGGGTATCCTGGCAACCTTAAAGGCTGACAATACCGTGGAAAAGACTGTTGTAGGCAGTGTTGTGGAATCTGTTATTCTGGACAGCGAAAATGAAGTTGAATACAGCCGTTTAAAAGAAATCTTCAGCAATCCTTCTCTGCAGATGGCAAGCTTTACCATTACCGAAAAGGGTTATAGCTTGGTAGATGGCCGCGGCAATATCATTCCTGCTATCGAAGCTGACTTTGCGAACGGTGCAAAGGCTCCTGCAAGCTATATGGGTAAGGTTGTTTCCCTGCTTTATACACGTTTTGTAAACGGCAGACTTCCTATCGCAATGGTTAGTATGGACAACTGCTCACACAATGGTGACAAGCTGGCAGCAGCGGTTTGGGCATTCGCTGATAAGTGGGTGGAAAATGGCCTCGTAGAAAAAGAATTCGCAGAATACGTTCACAACGAAAAGGAAGTTTCCTTCCCATGGAGTATGATCGATAAGATCACTCCTCGTCCTGACAAGACTGTAGAAGAAATGTTAAATGCAGATAAGATTGAAGGCTTAAGTGCTGTTATTACCAGCAAGAATACTTATGTTGCTCCTTTCGTAAATGCAGAAGAATGCGAATACCTTGTAATCGAAGACAAGTTCCCTAACGGCCGTCAGGCTTGGGATAAGGGCGGCTTGATCTTCACAGAAAAGGAAACTGTAGATAAGGTTGAGAAGATGAAGGTTTGTACCTGCTTAAATCCTCTCCACACCACCTTGGCAGTTTACGGATGTCTGTTAGGATATGAACTTATTTCCGCAGAAATGAAGAACCCTGTATTAAAGAAACTGGTAGAAACCATCGGTTATGTAGAAGGACTTCCTGTAGTAGTAAATCCGGGTATCATGGATCCTAAGAAGTTCATCGA